>CAYMSY010000048.1:0-13664 GCA_964393195.1 uncultured Alcaligenaceae bacterium
CTTCGATGTCATCAATCGCTGAACCTTCGCGATTCTTGGCGCGTTTGGCTCTGTGGCCGATGATGGCGAAGCGGTGGGCTTCGTCCTGCATTTGCTGGATGAGGTGCAGGCCGGGGTGGTCGGGCGCTAGGCGCACGGGCTCTTCGCGGTCGGGGAAGATGAGTTGCTCCATGCCTTTTTTGCGCTCGACGCCTTTGGCGCTGCCGAACAGGATGATGTCGTGCAGGCCCGCTTCTTCGAGCACGGCGGCGGCGATGCCGACCTGGCCGCGACCGCCGTCGATGACCCACACATCGGGGCGCGGCACTTCGTCCTTGGCGATGCGGGCGGCGCGGCGCGTGAGCGCTTCTTTCATCGCGCCGTAGTCGTCACCGTCGCTGACAGTTTCGATGTTCATGCGGCGGTACTGGCCCGTTTGCGGGCTGCCGCCATCGAACACGACGCAGCTTGCAATCGTGGCTTCGCCCATGGTGTGCGAGATGTCGAAACATTCGAGGCGCTGCGTGCCTTCGGGCAGGCCGAGCGCTTCGATCAGCGCGCGCAGACGATCATGGCCGGTGTCGCTTTGGCGCAGCCGTGAGGCGATGGCGAGGCGCGCGTTTTCTTCCGCCATCCTCAGCCACACGCGCTTTTCGCCGATGGGATTGCAGAGGATTTCGACCTTGCGGGCCTGGGCCGGATCGAGCGTTGTCGACCCGGAAACCTGCATGCTCAGCGCCTCAGCAAGCGCATCAACATCAAACTCGAGCGTAGACACAATCGTGCGCGGCACTTCGCGACCAATGTAATGCTGACTGATGAAGCTCTCCAGCGCTTCAATCAATTCGTCTGGCGTCATCACCTCCGACGTCACCATTTTCACCGGAAAGAAGGTACGGTCGCCGACGTGCTGACCACCGCGAATCATCACGATGTTGACGGCGATCATGCCGTGCTCCTGAACCACCGCGAGCACGTCGACATCGCGCTCGGCCGCGCTCGACACAAACTGCTTGCTGACCAGGCGATTGAGTCGCGCAATCTTGTCGCGGATGCGCGCGGCTTTTTCAAATTCGAGTGCGCTCGCAGCATCAGCCATCTGCGTCTGCAATTCGCTCGTGACTTCGTCCTGCTGTCCGCGCATGAACATGGATGCGCTTTTTACGTCGGCCTTGTAGTCGGCTTCGGAAATGTGACCGACGCAGGGTGCCGTACAGCGGCCGATCTGCGCCAGCATGCAGGGGCGCGAGCGGTGCGCGAACACGGTGTTTTCGCAGGTGCGCAGTTGAAACACTTTTTGCAGCGTCTGGATGCCTTCGCGCACGCTCCATGCGCTCGGGAACGGGCCGAAATACTGATGCCGCTTGTCCGGCTTGCCGCGAAAAAAACGCAACTGCGGATACGCGTCGCCCGAGATGCAGAGATAGGGATAGCTCTTGTCGTCGCGGAAGACGACGTTGTACTTCGGCTGCAGCGTGTTGATGCCCTCGCGCACCGCCCACGCGCTCGGGAACGGGCCGAAGTATTGATGCTTCTTATCCGGCTTACCGCGAAAGAAGCGCAGTTGCGGGAACGGGTCGCCGCTGATGCAGAGGTAGGGGTAGCTCTTGTCGTCGCGGAAGACGACGTTGTACTTCGGCTCCAGCGTCTTGATGAGATTATTTTCAAGCAGCAGCGCCTCGCTCTCGCTGCGCGTCACCGTCGTGTCGATACGCAGCACCTGCGACACCATCATCGCGATGCGCGCGGCGTGGCCCGACTTGACGAAATAACTGCTGACGCGGTTCTTGAGGTTCTTCGCTTTGCCGACGTAAAGCACGACGTCGTCGGCGCCGATCATGCGATAAACGCCGGGCCGGGCTGGCAGCGATTTGAGCGTGTCTTCGATGCTGGCGGTCATGGTTTCATGGCCAATATTTGTGATACAGCTTTTTCATGAAGCCCATATTTCGCAGGGCATAGCTCGGATAATAGGCAAAAGTCGACTATACGCGTTTTGGCATCGTATGCCCTTTCCATAATGGCTTTCAGCGAAAAGTTGATTCGCTGAAAATGGTCTGAATGGTGCAGGATTGGGGTGACTTGATTCACCCCAGCGATTGTAGGCAGCACGCCTTCCGGGCGCCGCACGCGCTCAGGCGCGTGGACGCACGGCGCTGAGCCAGCTCTTGAGGCGCAACGGACGCACCGGCTTGGTCAGGTAGGCGGCGCCTGCACCGTCAACCGCCGCGCGGGTGGCGCTGTCGTGTGCCCCGGAGACGACAAGCGCCGGAAGGTCGGCGCCGAATGTCGCGCGCAGCCGGGCGATTTCATCAATGCCGGTGCGACCGCCGTCAAGTTGAAAGTCGGTAATGATTGCGTCGGGCACAACGCCGCGATGCTGGCAATCGTCGATGACCGCGTCCGCATGGGTGCCGCACGAGGCGCTGTGCCCCCACTGCTCAAGCACGAGCGCGAGACTGGTTCTTGCATCCTTGTCGTCGTCTATCACGACGATGCACAGCGCCTGAATGTCGCGCGGAACGGCGCCGGTTGCCATCGCCTCAATGGCGACGGCCGAGGCTGGCAGCGTGACGAGGGACGCAGGAATGGTCAAACAAAACGTGCTGCCGCGCTGCGATCCGGTTGTGCATGAACGCAGCGTGATGGTCATGCCGAGAAGGCGCGCGAAGCGCTCGACGATGGCGAGCCCGAGTCCGAGCCCCTCGCGACGATCGCCATGACCCGCGACCTGAAAGAACTCGTCGAATACGCGTCGCTGGTCCGTGTGCGCAATACCCGGCCCGTGATCACGCACTTCAATGGTCCAGCCGTCGCCACGCCAGCGTACGGCGACGAGAATATTGCCGTCACCGGCGTACTTGACGGCGTTGCTGATGAGGTTTCGCAGCACGCGCTCGAGCAGCATGGGATCGGTATTCAGAAACAGCGGCGCGCGAGCCGTGTGCAGCGCGAGCCGCGAGCTGCGCCCGGCGAGACCGTCGGAATACTCGCCACACAATCGCCCCAGCATTTCATCAAGGTTCATCGCCTCCATACGCACATCGATCACCCCGGCATCAATGCGGGCGAGATCGATCAGCCCGTCGAACATGCCCGAGAGCGAACTTACGGTCGCCCGCATGCGACGTGCGAGCGCATGCAGCGCGGCGCGCGAGGTCTCCTGCTGCAGGGCCGTCGCGTACAGGGCAAGTGCGTGGGCAGGCTGGCGCAGATCGTGACTGGCGGCGGCCAGAAAACGCGTGCGCGTTTGCAGCGCCGCATCGAGCTGGCGGTTGAGTTCGTCGAGGCGGATGCGTTCAGCCTCGCTCTTGTGCCGCTGCTTTTCTGCTTCATCGCGAGCGCTGCGTTCGCGCTCCAGATCAAACTCCACCTCCAGCGCAATGCGTCGTGCACGCGCGGCGCGCCCGAGCTCGATCTCGTTGTATTCCGCAGCCTGTCGCTCGTAATTGAGCGCCGCGCGCAGATCGCCCAGGGCTTCACAGGCTACTGCCGCCGTACGATGGATGCGCAAGGCCACCGAGGGAGACAGAAACATTTCGTCACGCGGCGTATTGGCGATCCACGCCTCACAGAGTTCGCGCGCGCGGCCGACCTCACCCTGTGCGATGTAAACCCCGGCCTGGGTCGCAGTCCACGAGTGCGCATGGTTTTGCACCGGCACCGCCCCCCTGCTGCGGTCAAGCGCAGCCTGCGCGGCGGCGGTATCACCGCACAGCAGAAACGCCCGGGCGTACAGGATATTGCTCTGCTCGCGAATCGACGGGAAGATCGAGTCGTCAATTTCAATCAGCTCGTCAGCCAGCTGCCGCGCCGCATCGGCGTCGCCCGTGCCGTTGTACGCAAGCAGGAGATTCAGCGCCGAGATGTACCAGGCCGTGCCCGGCTTGAGCGGCCGGGTGCGATCGTAAGCTTCACGACAAATACTGAGTGCCGTTTCATAATTGTTTAGTTCGGCGTGCTTGCCACCCAGCATTGACAACGCCTGGCCGATCACGGCGTCGTCATTGGTCATTCGGGCGACGACGATTTCGCGCGAAGCGACGCGAAGGGCATCCTCCGAGCTCAAGAAACGATTGGCAAAGGCGAATTCGACCTTGTTGGCAACGACCCGCTCCCAGACCGTGCGGGACTCCGTTGGAACGGCTGAATTCATCGCAATCAGGTCCCTGGCGCCCGCTTCGTCGCCTGCATCCACGCACTCGCGTGCGCGCAGATCGCGACAGGCGGCGAGCCCTGCTTCGTGCGCATGGGCGGCGAATGCATCTTCGGCTCTGACCAGCGACAGCTTGGCTGTCTCGGTATCGCGCCTGAAGCGCATCGCCCAGGCCATATGCAAATGGCCCCACGCCCTGTCAACACTTCTGTCTGCCGAGCCGTCGATGATCTGTCCGGCAATCGGAGCGATGTGTGCAGGGTCGCGAAACTGCGCGGCCCAGGCGGCAGATATCAGGTCAGCGAGAAACAGGCTGGTCATGGCAACGATTATGCGGTCATCGCCTCTCCGCTAGCGTGGTCCAAATGGACAGGTGCACCGGGCAATCGCTGGCACTAAACTCTATTGACCATGACCTTACGGACCAGCCTGCTCATCGTCGAGGACCATCCGCTTTACCGGCATGGGCTGATTGACGTGCTCAATCGCTCCAGCGTTGTCGATGAATTGCGCACCGTCAATTCCGGTAACGCGGCAACCGGGCTACTTGACGGCGGTGCAGACTTTGACATGATCCTTGCAGATTGGCGCTTGCCGGATATGGACGGCCTCGCGCTGCTGCGCGAGGTCGCACGCAAACATCCCACTGTCGCCCGCGTGCTGATGTCGGGCACAGACGATCCGCGATTGCCGGCGCTCTGTGCGCAGCAGGGCCTGTTGGGTTTCCTGCCGAAATCGCTGGAGCCGGCGGACATGCTGGTCGTCATCGAACGCCTGCTGTCAGGCGAATCGTGGTTTCCTTCCGGCAAGGCCGATGCCCGCATGCTGTCGCCGCGACAGACGCAAATCCTCGAGGGCATCGCTGGCGGGCTCACCAACAAACACCTGGCGCGACAACTCGGCATCACGGAACGTACCGTCAAACACCACTTGACTGCCATCTTCAATCGACTCGGCACAACACGCCGCGCCGAAGCCGTCAGTCGGGCCGTGACCGAAGGCCTGATTCAGCCGGGCCAACGGTCAACCCGATAGTCAGTTCGCCGATTAGCCCGGCTTTCACAGGGGTTCCCCGCTCGTCACGAGGGCGATAGACGAGCGGAGAAGTCGCGCCGCAGACCGTCATGGCCTGCGGCTTTGAACCAGTCAGCGTGACATCCGTCGACGTAGCACTGCGCCGCCGATCAGCATGGCGGCGAACAACAGCGTCAGTAGTCCGGCGGCGCCAAGTGTTGGTACAACGAGCGGGATGGCAAGGGCAAATGACATCGCCGCCCGCTCGTAGGCGAAGAGCGCACCTTCTGCGGGAGTTCCGGCCGTCAGCATGATGTTGCCGGTGCCCGAGAAGGTTACGCCGGTGATGGTGCACGATGTTTGCCCGACAGCAATGGTGCAGGCGAGATTGGCCCCCAGACTCCCGCTGGCAGAACCGCTCACAAGACTCAGTGTCAACGGCACGGCAAACGCTACCGCCTGATTTGAGACGAGTGTCACGTTGAACGGAATCCCCTGCTGACCCGTTGGTGGCGCCACCAGCGTGATTGTGTAAGTCGGAAGGATGATCTCCACCGTCGCGCTGGGTGGCACCAGATCAAGGCTGTATGCACTGCCGGTAGAGGTGGTCAGGCCCAGCATCCCAAGGCTCGGAAAACTGACTCCGGCAACGGTACAGGTTGTACCGCCCGAGGGAATCACGCATTGCTGCGGACCGCTCAATGCGCCACTCGGCCCGAAGGACTTCAACACGTCAACGGTCACCGCCGTGGGCGCTGGGGGACTTATTGTCATCACCAGCGAGAACGGCGCACCTTGCACGGCCTGCGTCGGTGCGCTCATGGTCAGGTTGTACGGCTGCGAAGTGACATTGAATGCGACATTGGTCACCGGGATTGCCGGCCCGCTAGTCGGGCTGGCGGTCAATTCGAGGTTGTTGCCATAGCCGGTGAATATGACCCCGGCGAAAGTGCACGTCGTCCCGTTCGCCGGAACAGAGCATGTAAGCGTTCCGCCAAGCGGGCCGAAGGGACCGCTCACCTTGGTCAGCGCGAACGTGGTTGTCGAGGTCACAGCGGATGCGAGCGTCAGGCCGACGTCAAACGGGGCAAACTGCGTCGCGCTCGCAGGCGGCGTGAGTGTGATCGATTGTGGCGACGGCAGCACATTGAGCACCGGCACGCTGGCGAAAGTGAGCGTATTGGCGCCGCCGGAGCTGCCGACGGCAAGCGTAAGCGGCGGGCCGGAAACACCGGAAAAAACAACGCCAGGGGCAGTACAGCTGCTCTGGTTGGCAGCGATCGTGCACGCAACGCCCCCGGTGAGAGCGCCTGCGGGGCTGCCCGCCTGTACCGACAGGGAAAAGGTCACTGCCTCGAACAAGGGAAACGAGGTCGTGACCGTCACATCGAACGGCTGGCCTTGCGTGACATTGCCAGATGCAGGACCGGCGACCGTGACATTGGCAGGGGCCATGGCGTCATAGGCGACCGCGCCATTGCCACCACGGACCAGCAACACTATTCCCAAATTGGTCTTGGGATCGACAAAGTCGATGCCGGACGTGCTGCTTTGCGTGAATGCTTCTGTCGGTGTGACCGTCGTGCTGCTCCAGATTTGTCCGCCTGGCATGTTGGCAAAAACCGGGGCAAACGACGGACTGGCGCACGTATCTTCGATGATAGAGGCGAGCTCCTGGCGGTTAGGCAAGCGCCAGTCGGTGTAGCCGGCAAGCGTTGACGCAGCGGCAGCGGTCATCGCGCTGGACCAGTTCAGGTTGGCCTGGGAGCCGGTCGTACAGGTGGCTCCGGACACGCCGAGCACACATTTGCTCCATTGCAAACCCGAGCCGGAGTAGATGATGGTGCCGTCGCCGGGATCGGTGTAGCTCAGCGGATTGGATTTCGGACCGGCGTTCAGAACGCAGGCGGCGGACGCCTCAAAGCCGATTGCCAGCATGGCCCCGGCGACAATCATCGAGACGACGGGCAACGGGGTTGCAATCGCGTTTCGCAGGGTACTCACGAGCGCGCGGATGTGGATCACCGAAGGAAAGCGGATTGAGTTCATGTGCTTCCCCGGAATCAGTAATTGATCGTGCCCGAGACAACCCGGACACCCAACAGGCTGCTCTTGGCGCTGGGCGAGACGGACGCCGTGAACGACGGGATATACAGTGCAGAGCCGTTTGTCCCGGTCAGGCGCGTCGTACGAGTCCACTTATCGGTCGGTGCGTCGGGGAAATAGGTCGGGTCGTTCAGCGTCGCCTGGCCAATCCGGTAGATCGACACCAGCTCTTTGCGCGAGGGAACGCGCCATGTGGTGATGCCGCATAAGGCAGCAGCATTGGCCGCCGCAACGTATGCCGCAGTGTCACAGGTCGCAAGCGTCGAGTTGCAGGGGTTGCCCGCGCCGCTTGCCCCGACCGTACCGGCGTTGCCGCCGTTGCTGGTGTTGTCCGGGTCGTACCAGGTAAACAAATGCGCGGTGCTGCGAAAATTGGAAATGTCCGCAGCAGGGCGTTTGACCTCCCAAGTCAGGCCGGTCGCGTTGTCCCGGGAGCAGGCCCAGTCTGTCGGTGCGATTCCAAGCGCCGCCGTTTCTGGCAAGGCGGTACCGTTGTTGGCAATTTTGGTGAAGTCAAATCCGGCGACCCCGCCGCCGACCTTGACCAGTACACCCCGCGCTGCGGCGGCGTCGCGCCCAAAGCGCGCGTCCTGCCGGGGAAATGCCCCGATGTCTGAACCCACGGCCGATGAGCAGGGCGCCACGTTGTTGGCGGCATCGAAGCAGTTCGTCTGCCCGGTGTCGTTCATCGCGAACGCGGGAAGCGTGGCAGCGATCACCAATCCGGCGGCGCAGACAATGATCCGCAAGACGGCTGTCGGGCGAAGTGCAGGGAAATTGAGCATCGTTGAAGTCGGCTAAGCGCCATTGGGC
This sequence comes from uncultured Alcaligenaceae bacterium, assembly GCA_964393195.1. GTDB lineage: Bacteria > Pseudomonadota > Gammaproteobacteria > Burkholderiales > Casimicrobiaceae > Casimicrobium. Next base: position 8,069 of record CAYMSY010000048.1, read on the forward strand.
GCGACTCGAACATTCTGTTGATGCGAGGTCTTCGGAAATAGCCGGCCAAAGGTACAGGCGGCTCATGCGCAACCGGCAACATGCGTATCGAGCACTTGGCAAACCGCAAGTCGGGAGGCGCGACGCTGTCGATGTGCAACGGAGCCGCGTGGTGTCACATAAGCGCGCGCAGATTACGTTTTCCGCTATCAGCTTTTCAGTGAAATCCTTTTCGCGATGGGCTTGGAGCGAAAATATCCAAGAAATCGACTTTCCATCTTTTTATGCGGTAAGCCCTAATAAATGGTCATTTCAATAAAAAGCTGTTAGCGGGAACAGTCCTGCGTGAACAGGTACGCACCGGCACTCAGAGCCTGCGACCAGCCAGTTTCTTGCGCATGCGCTCCCATTTGCGCGAGAGGCTGGGCTCGGGCTCCGGTTTCCATCGATCCAGAATCTCGATGAGACCGGGGCGGTCGTTGCAAGGCAAAACCACATCACAACCGCCTTGCACGGCGGCCTCGCAGCGCGCCGGCAAATCGCCGACGGCATGGGCCGCGACCATGCCGAGGTCGTCGGTGAAGATCACGCCCTTGAAGTGCAGTTTGTGACGCAGCACTTCCTGCAGCCAGTACGGCGAGAAGCCTGCGAGCTGCGGATCGATATTCGGAAAGATCAAGTGCGCAGCCATCACGCCGTCGAGCCCGGCCGCGACGAGTTCACGGAATGGAATCAGGTCAGCCGCCTGCACCGTTGCGAAATCACGATCGTCGGTCGGACGTTCCCAATGGGTATCGCCCTTGACATAGCCATGGCCGGGGAAATGCTTGCCTACCGCCGCCATGCCTTCGGCGCGCAAACCCTGCATGACCGCTGTGGCCAGCGCGGCCGCTGCACCGGGGTCGCGGTGGAAGGCGCGATGACCGATGACGGTGGATTCGCCATAGTCGAGATCAAGCACCGGAGCGAAGCTGAAGTCAATGCCGACCTCACCCAGTTCATGGCCAATCGTAAAGCCAATTTCGAAAGCGCGCGCACGTGCCGACGGCGGATGCGTGGTCCACAAATCGCCCAGCGAGCGCATTGGTGGAATCTCGGTAAAGCCTTCGCGGAAGCGCTGCACGCGGCCCCCCTCGTGATCGACTGCGATCAGCAGCATCGGATCACGGAGCGATTTGATGTCGCTGGAAAGCGCCGTCAGTTGCGCCTTGTCGACGTAGTTGCGCGCGAAGTAGATGACGCCACCGACCAGCGGATGACAGAGCACCTCACGATCTTCGGCTGTCAATTCGGTGCCCTCAATTGAGGTCATGATTGGACCGAGGGGGAGTTTTTTCGCGTGGGAGATGCTGCTGGTTTTGCGTGGCACGTTGTTTTCTTTCCGTCGTCGCGTCGCAGTGACTACGATCCTTCGAACACGACAAATGCGACGGCGTAGTCGCGTTCATCGGAAATGGTGAGATGGGTTCGAACGACGCCTCGTGATCGCAGGTATTCCGCGATCGCGTCGCTTGGCTGGAACAACGGGCGCCCGGCGGCGTCGTGACCAATACCGATGCCGGCCAGTGTCAATGGTTCACGAATACCGGAGCCGGCCGCCTTGCCAAACGCCTCCTTCGCTGCCCAACGCTTGGCAAGCCACGGTACCGGGTCCTTGATGTCATTGAGTGCGAGGAGCTCACTGTCGCTCAGAATGCGCTGCGCAAATTGCGCGCCGCGCCGATCAATCGTGTCACGGATACGTGCAATCGAAACAATGTCGGTGCCAATGCCGAGAATCACGGTGTCACGTCCTGCATGGTCGGCACAGCGGCGGCCTTTCGTGCTGCAACCGACTTGCGCGCGGGTTTGCTGTCCAGTCGCTCCGAGAGTTGATGCAGGTCGTGCATCACATCTGAGGAACGCATGTTGCGCCGCTCAAGATGAAAATTGATGATGGTACGAACGAAATCACGCGCCTCGGCAGCGATCGAATTGTTCTCGAAGCGGCCGCGCGCCAGCGAAAGCAAGGCCGCACCGCTCACCAGTGCGCCAATGCCCTGCTCGCTCGGGCCGGACATCGGATCATATCGATAAAGTGTTTCCGGTTTGAGCTCAAGACCGGTACGCACGTCCTTCTCAAGCTCAAGCCCATAGCCCATTTCAGTCAGCAGACTGATCTCGAATTCGCGCAGGATCGCACCGTGCTCGTGGCTTTCGGCGAGCGTGAGCAGGGTCGCGGCATACGACTCAAACAACTGCGGATGCGGGTCCTCACGCGGCAGCAGCTTGATGAGCAATTCGTTCAGATACATGCCGCACATGAGAGCCTGCCCCGTCAGCCAGGGCTGGCCCGGCAGCCACTGCGCCTGCGTCAAGGTCTTTACTTCGCCGCGTCCGCTGAAAATCGCCTCGATCGGTTGCAGCGAAAGCAAAGCGCCACGCAGGTTCGATGCAGGACGCTTGGCACCTTTCGCAACCGCTGCCATACGCCCGTTTTCAACAGTAAACAGATCGACGATAAGGCTCGACTCCTTGTACGCATAGCTGTGCAGCACGAAGGCGCGTTGCGGGGTGGATTTTTTGGCTTGAACGGCCACAGGATTTCTACAAAGGCGGAATGACCAATGGCAGGAGCGACGTCAAGCGAATCAGGTGATACCCAGATCGCGCAGGACAGCTGCGTTTTCCGACCAGCCGCTCTTGACCTTGACAAAAAGTTCGAGGTACACCGGGCCACCGAAAAGCTTCTGCATATCCATGCGGGCTTCCGTGCCGATACGCTTGAGTAGTTCACCACCCTTTCCGATCAGGATCGGTCTTTGCGACTCCTTGTCGACCAGAATGGCAGCAAAGATGCGACGCAGGTTGCCTTCCTGCTCGTACTTGTCGATCATGACAGCCGCACGATATGGCAACTCATCGCCGGTCAGGCGGAAGATTTTTTCGCGAATGATTTCAGCAGCCAGATAACGCTCGGGCTTGTCGGTGAGATCATCGTCGGCGTACATCGGCTCGCTTTCGGGAAGGAGCTTTTCGATCTCGGCCAGCAAGTCAGCGGTCTGTGTACCTTTGCTGGCGGCAACAGGCACAAACGCCGCAAAATCGCGAACTGCGGACATTTCCGTGATGGCGGCGGCAAGTGTTGCGCGATCGTCAAGCAGGTCTACCTTGTTGGGTACCGCAATGACCTTTGCGTTCTGCGGAATCAGCTCAAGCACGGCGCGATCAGCCGCAGAAAGACGGGTCGCGTCCCACACCCAGAGCACCACGTCAACCTCGCCCAGCGTTCGGCGGACACTGCCATTGAGCCGTTTGTTCAGCTCTCCACCGTGCTTTGTCTGGAAGCCCGGCGTATCAACAAAGACGAACTGCGCCCTGTCGGTCGTGAGAATGCCACGCAACGGCAGCCGTGTCGTCTGGGCCTTGCGCGAGGTGATCGACACTTTTTCGCCAACCAGGCGATTGAGCAGCGTCGACTTGCCAACGTTGGGTTTGCCAACGACGGCGATCTGGCCGCAGCGAAAATTCGATACCGATGACTTGTCGTCCACGTTCATACGCCCAGCTTGTTGAGTACCGCATTTGCTGCCTGCTGTTCGGCAGCTCTGCGCGATGGTCCGCGCCCGGTGGCCTCCTGTTCGACCTGGGGCACACTGCAACGTACCGTGAACACTTGGGCGTGGGCCTCGCCATCCACGCGCTCGACCGTGTAGACCGGCAGCGGGAAGTGCTTGGACTGCATATATTCCTGAAGCCTCGTTTTGGCGTCCTTGCCACCCTCTCGGGGATTGACCTGCGCGATGCGATTCAGATAAAGACGATTGATGGTCGCTTGCGCCGATTCAAAACCGGAATCAAGAAGAATCGCGCCAAACACCGCTTCCAGCGCATCTGCCAGCATTGACGGACGCTCTCTTCCGCCACTTTTTTCTTCGCCTTCACCGATCCGCAAGTGCTGCGAGATATCAAGGCGCTGGGCGAGAGAGTGCAGCGCGGGCTGGCTGACCAGATTGGCGCGCATTCGCGACAGTTGCCCCTCGGGGAGCTCTGGAAACTTCTCGTAAAGAGCAAGCGCGATGGTGCAGTTCAGCACGCCGTCGCCGATAAATTCGAGTCGTTCGTTGTTGGGTGTTCCGAAGCTGCGATGAGTCAGCGCTTCGCGCAGGAGGCGCGGCTCGCGAAAGGTGTAGCCGAGAGAAGCTTCCAGGCTCAAGGTTAGCGGTTGCCAGTCGCCGAGGCTTCGAAATCAAACAACAGGCTCATATTACCGGCGACCGGCACGCGGCGCTGATAGGTAATTGCCAAGCCGATTCGGCCGTTGTCCTTGCGAATCTCGAGTTCAGAGCCCTTGACTGGAAGATCATCAATCTGGGCACGACGATCGAAAGAATTGCGGATAGTTGTCGCCTGAGCATCTACGCTAAATTCGTTGGCGGTTTGCTGCAACACTTTCTTGAGTGAAAAGAACTCTGTCCACGCCGGCACACATCTAAACGCCGTGAACATGACGAAGGCGACGATAGCTGCCAGGAAAATGAACCCGATAAGGCTCAGACCACGCTGTTGATTCAGTTTCACGATGTTTCAATAGGGTGTTGAGGCAGTAATCATTGTATGCCGCGAAACACCCGCTTGAAAGCAAACGACGAAACGTCTTCCCAGTTAAACCAGACAAAAAATGCCTTGCCGCGCAAATGCGAGTCAGGCACGAAGCCCCAATAACGGCCATCAAGGCTGTTATCCCGGTTGTCCCCCATCGCCAGGTAGTGGCCCGGCGGGACAGTACAGGTGACCGCATTGCCGTCATCACTGCACGTTGGAACCGGTGTGCCGGGGTATTTCTGCGACGGGATGAACGAGGGGAACTGCGGGAACTGGGCAATCTGGTACTCACGATCCCCAATTTTTTCCTTGAACTTGAGCGTCGTCAGGAATTGACCGAACTCGACGTAACTATAGGTGCCATCCTCAATCTGCGGCACCGGCGCCCCGTTTAGCGTCAGCTTCTTGTCTTTGTAAACAACAGTGTCGCCGGGCAAGGCGATGATCCGCTTGATGTAGTCTTTTTCTGGTTCATGCGGCGCCTTGAATACCGCGACGTCGCCGCGTTGAGGGTTGCCGATATCAATGACCTTGTTGTCCAGCACCGGAAGCCGGATGCCATATGAAAACTTGTTCACCAGAATGAAGTCGCCAGTCACAAGTCCTGGACGCATGGAGCTTGACGGGATGCGGAACGGCTCAGCCAAAAACGAGCGCAGAATGAAAACCACCAGCAGCACGGTAAAGATTGAAGCCGGGACCTCAATGCCCCAATGCAGCACTTCGCCCGCCGCGCGCCGCTTCGCCAGGTAGAACTTGTCTACTGCCCATGCGATGCCGCACACTACGACGGCAAGCAGCAGAAGCAACGGGAAATTGACGGGAACGCCCGTAAACACACCCCGCAGTGCGGTGATGACGAGGACAGCGAGGGCAAGCGAGGGTAGATATTTCATCAATGTTGTCATTCGAGGGACGTGATCCCATCACGCCCGGATTATTACCAGCCAAATCTGTTTTGAACCATGCACGGTGGATCCGATGGGATCGGTTCCGGCATTGACCACCAGCCTATTTTCCGCCGGCTTCAACG
>CAYMSY010000049.1:0-13583 GCA_964393195.1 uncultured Alcaligenaceae bacterium
CGCGCATCCGAATTCGCGCTTCACGGTGCCTGCGACCAACAACCCCGCGCTCGACAGCGAGTGGGACAACCCGGCGGGTGTGGCGATTGACGCGTTCATCTTCGGCGGCCGCCGCAGCACCACGGTGCCGCTGGTCACCGAAGCGCGCGACTGGGTCGAAGGCGTCTACATGGCGGCCACGATGGGCTCGGAAACGACGGCCGCTGCTGCGGGCCAGCAGGGCGTTGTGCGTCGCGATCCGTTTGCGATGCTGCCGTTCGCCGGTTACAACATGGCGGAATACTTCGGCCACTGGCTCAAGCTCGGCGAGCGCCTTGGCGCGTCGGGCGCGAAGCTGCCCAAGATCTTTACCGTCAACTGGTTCCGCAAGGATGCAGACGGCAAATTCGTCTGGCCCGGCTTCGGCGACAACATGCGCGTCATGGCGTGGATGCTGGAGCGCGTCGACGGCACGGGGCAGGGCGAGGAACACGTCTTCGGCACCACGCCGCGCTATGAACACCTGCATTGGCACGGCCTCGATTTCAGCGAAGCGCAGTACGCCAGCGTTACCAGCATCGACCGCGACGCCTGGGTCGCCGAGATGAAGCTGCACGAAGACCTGTTCGAGCAGCTCGCGCACAACCTGCCGCCGGAACTGCCGGCGACCAAAGCGAAGATTGAGGCGCGGCTGGCCGCCTGATCGGCCGTTTGCGGGGCTTCGGCCCCAGACAACAGCGGCCGTCGCGCGGGCGCACACAAAGCGTCGGCGCGAGCGCGTCCGGAGCCGATTTGTTGGCGACAGGGTTGCCTTGATCGCCGGAAGAAGCCACACTTCCGGCTTGGAAAGGGTTGGCCACATGATTTCTCGTTCATTTCGCAGTATCCGTCGCGTCGGAGCAGGCGTTTCAAGGCTGCTTGCAGTAACCGCATCACTGACGGTCACAGCCTTCGTCGGATTCGTCGAGCCCGCCTCGGCGCAGAGCATCGCCAACGGCCGCGTGCTCTACACCACGCCGCAGTTCCTGACCCGGCCCAGCTGTTCCTCCGGCACCTGTCACGGCGTCAATCCGAGCGGCAACCTGAACCGTATCCTGAACGGCGCCAACAATCCGACGGCCATCACCAACGCGATCAACAACGTCGGTGACATGGCGTTCCTGAAAAACTGGTTCGCGCCGTCGCACATTGCCGATCTCGCGGCTTACATCGGCAACCCCGGCGCGGTCATCGCGCTGCCCGAACCAAAGCTTTCGGTGACGAGCGTCGACTTCGGCGCGATCAACCTCGGTTCGACCAGCACCCTGCGCATCATCACGCTCACCAATCTAGGTACCACGGCGCTCAACCTGTCGGCGATCACCGTCAACAGCACCGAATTCGCGCCGGCACCGGTGATCGGCAACTGCGCGCCGGTCACCGAGCCGTTGCTGCCCTACGCGAGCTGTTCCATCGGTCTGGCGTTCAAGCCGGTTGCTGAGGGAACGCGCACCGGCACGCTGACCTTTACCCACAACGGCATTCCCGATTACAGCCGCGTCTCGCTCACCGGCACCGGCACCATCGCGCCGACCAGTGCGACCAAGCCGATGGTCGAGTACTACCACGCGGCGCTCGACTATTACTTCATGACTTCGCGGCCGGCGGACATGGCCTTGCTTGATGCACAGGCCGCGTGGCGACGTACCGGACAGGGCTTCAACGTGTACACGCTGCCGCTGACCGGCGCCTACAGCCTCAACCGCTATTACTTCGACCAGATCGCCGTCAACTACACGCGCGGGTCGCACTTCTACACGCTGGTGCCGTCTGAAAAACAGGGCCTGGCCGACCTCAATCCGCTCAATATCCAGGTCCCGCGCATGCCGTTCAACGAGGGCGTGGATTCCTATGCCTTTGCGCCGCTGGTCGAGGGCGTGGGCGGGCGTTGCGCCGTGGGGCAAACGCCGGTGTATCGCCTGTTCCGCAACCCGAACCGCTTTCCGGACAATCCGAATCACCGCTTCACGACCGATACCGCGATCTACAACAATTTCGTCGCGCTCGGCTGGGACGGCGAAGGCGTGAAACTCTGCATTCAGAACTAGCGAAACCCAGCGCTACCGGATCATCAGCTTTTTAGTGAAACCCGCATTCAGTAAGGGCTCAGAGCATAATTGATCGAAGAATCGACTTATGCCATATTCTGCCTGTATGCCCTGCATGAAGGTCATTTCAGTTAAAAGCTGATAATGTTTTAGCGATACAGGAAGCGGCGTTAATCGCCGTTCGCCTGTCCGACTGACGCCAGTTTTTCCGACAGATCGCGAGCGCCGATCATGCCCTCGTGTCGCGTTCCGTCGGCGAAGACGAGGGTTGGCGTGACGCGCAGCAAATGCCGTTTGGCGTAGGCCTCGTTGCGGGTGAGGGCGGATGCATCGCAAGCCGCCGCTGCGGGGCGGACGCCTTTGCCCATCCAGTGTTGCCATGCTTTTTCCGGTGACTTCGAGCACAGGATCTTCGCGCCCATCTTGCGCGAATCGGGTCCCAGCATGGCAACCGGAAAGACGTGGATCGTGACGTTGTCCAGTTTGGACAGCTCCTTCTCGAGCGCCTTGCAATAGCCGCACTGCGCATCCGCAAACACGGCGAGTACGCGCTGACCGTTGCCGCGGCGGGTGGTCAGTGCGTCCCGCACCGGCAAATCGGCAAAACTGATCGCCGAGCTCTCATCGACGCGATCCTTGGTGAGGTTGCGTTGCGTCTTCAGGTCGCGAAGTTCGCCCTGCAGCGTGTAGCGACCGCTGGCGTCGGTGTAGAAAACGATGGCGCCGACACGAACCTCCCACAGGCCCTCGACCGGGCTGCGGGCAATCGAATCAATGGCCGGCAGACCCGGCAGTTGCTGACGCAGCGTTTGCCGCAAGGATGCGGTCACCGCGTCGTCGCCACCACCAGCCAGGGCCGCAAAGCTGGTCAGCGTCGTCATCACGACGGCCAGCCACAGACGGATACGGAATGTGCGCATGAGCTGCTCCGGAAAGCATGCGGTCGGCAACGGGCCGACACGCATGCGGGTTGTTTGGACGAGGAACTAGAAACCGGTGCAGGAGCCGCTATTGGGTACCTGACCGCAGATGAGGCCGCGACCGGAGGTGCTGGTCACCACGAACGGGCAGGCCACACCGCAACCCTTCCAGCTGGCGTACCAGCCGAAGTATTGCGAGCTGGATTTCGCATAGCCGTAGCGAACCAGGTAGCCGTAGTACGCGCCGAACGGATTGCCCCACAGCGAGAAGCAGGCCATCGAGGTGCCGATTTTGTTCACATACTTGCAGGACCAGTAGTGCGGATAGCTGACCTTCTGGCGATCGTTGGCGATTGCCCCGTCAATCATCTGACCGGCGTCGCTGCCGATCTTGGAGCCCATGGCGGCCGCGATCGCGGCAAGGCCGGCACCGGTCTGGTCGTCGCCATGCGGACCGATGGCCACGAAGCTCTGTCCGCTATCGGTGGTGCCGAAAATCAGCGACACCTTCATCGACGGGTCGGCCAGATTGGTCACCGGCACGTAAAGCCGCGCCATTGTCTTGGCATTGCCGAGCAGCGGGTCGTCCGACTCGCTGAGTTGCGCCACGTCACCGGTCGCGGCCGAGAAATCGGCGCGCCATCCCAGAAGCGCCAGTTCCGCGAGCCTGGTTTTGACATCACCGTCCTGCTGCGCCGTGTCGAGCATCTGCGATACCGATCCGGCGGCCATTGCTTCAATCTGCGGTGCAGCCGGCAGCTGCGCACCGTCATACACCGGGGCGGCCGCGACCGTCTGAACACTGGCGAGCGACGCCGCCAGCACTGCTGCGTAAAGTAAACGTTTCATGGCAAGTCCTTTTGGTTTGAATCTGGTTTGAAAACCACGTCTAAGCACTCCGCTGCCCGACGCGTACGGCGGACAGTGGGGGATTCAGCCAACAACCGCATGGCTCGTTGGTTGCCTCCTCCAGCGCAGAGTGGAGCGCTGCCGTCTCGCAACTGTCTCGCAGGCTCTCGCATGCGCGACCCGGCATCAGATCATTCCGGCGCGCTCACATCATCGGCATGAGCCGATGCGTCATGCGCAATGAGCGGATGCCGCCCTGCATCAAAAAAGGGTGCGCGACCACATGCAGTTGTCGGCGCCGCCCGATTGGGTGCCGGTGTGCACCCAAAGCGTGAATGCAACGGTATCGCTGCACAGGCGTGGCACAGGTGGCCGCTGTATGAGCCCGCGCGAACATGAAGCCATGCGTTGAAAACATGGGCGTGGACGCAGTCAGCGGCTATCATGAATTTCGCTGATACAGTCATGCATCCCGCATGAACTGACGTTGCCGGACGCGTTGCGAATGCTTGAAATCAAAATGCTTGGCGGCTTTGAGGTGACGGTCAAAGGCGTCGCTGTTCTGCACTGGCCGCGTCGCTCGGCACGACACCTGTTGCAGCTGCTCGCCATTGCACCGGGCTGGAAGATGTCGCGATCCGAGTTGCTGGACGCGTTGTCCGGTGGCGATCGTGAGCTGGATTTGCGCGGATTGAGCGATGCCCTGCACGCGCTCAGAAAAGCGCTTGCCACCGCCTGTGACCGCGACACTGCGCAGCGCCTGGTCAGCGCCGATGCCGATGCCATCTGGCTTGACCGGCAACAGACGCAAGTAGACGTCGAGGGCTTCGAATCACGGATCCACTTCGCAGCCGGTTCGAACGTCCCGCTCGAGGACGCCATGAACGCGATACGAAGCTATCGCGGGCCGCTGCTGGCCAGTGAGTCTGAGGCGCTGCATCGCACCATGTCACCGGTCCGGTTGCAACTGGAGCAGCAATACGTCTCTGCCGCGATTCGACTGGCCGATGAACTTGAGCACCGTCACTGCAGGACAGAGGCGATGCAGTTGCTCGAAACCGTGTCCCGGCTGGCGAACGGCAGCGAGGCCATTCATCGGAAACTGATCGAGCTCTACGCCGGCCTCGGGCGTTTTGAAGAAGCGGAAAAGCAGCTGGCGATTTGTCGCGTCGCGCTGGAGCAGGAGAGCGGCGTTCGACCCGCAGAAGCGACCATCGACGCAATCCGCCGTGCACGCGATCTCCGTATCGAAGGACAGGCGAGCAGCAAGCCATTGCAAAGTGCAGCAACGGTTGACCCCGTTTTTTTCCGCGCGCCGGCGCCGCTGGTGTCACTCATTGGACGTGACGCCGAGTTGTCGGACCTCAATGCGCTGCTGGAAACACCGGAGCGGCCTCGGCTGATCACGCTCTGCGGGCTCGGCGGTGTTGGCAAGACCCAGCTCGCCACCAACATCGCGCACATTCGCAGGCAGCGTTACGACAACGGCGTTGTTTTCGTTGATCTGACCCGCGCAGCCGATGCGGCGGCCGTGCCGCGAACGGTTGCGCTGGCGCTGGGCCTGAAGCGGACCGACCAGACCCCGTGGGCAGAGCGCGTGGGCCGGCAGCTTTCCACACTCAATCTGTTGCTGGTGCTCGACAACTTCGAACATGTTCATTCGTGTGCGCGGTGGGTGGTGACAGTCATGGCCAACGCGCCGGGCGTTACGGTGATCTGCACTTCGCGTTTGCCGTTGCTGGTGTCCGGCGAACACGTGTTCGACGTACAGCCGCTGGCACTGGCACCCTCTGCGGCGTCGATTGGTCCGCCAGCAGACGCGGCGGCCAGCCCGGCCGCGCAGCTCTTCGTGCGTTACGCACGCAGCCGCCGCTCCAACGTGTTCAATGGCGCCCAGGAAATGGCTGCCATCGAGCGCATCTGTCGTTCGCTTGACGGATTGCCGCTCGCCATCGAGCTCGCTGCCGCGAGAGCATGCATTACTGGCGTATCGACGTTGCTTGCGGACGTCACGGCCGGCAATGTTGATCTTGAGAACTCATTGCGCGACGCACCAGCCCGCCACAAGTCGCTGACCAGCGTACTTGAAGTGACCTGGCAAATGCTTTCTGCCCCAAGCCAGACCATACTGCTCTATGCGGGATTGTTTCCGGGCGACTTTGCCCTCGGACAGCTCATTGGCGCCGGCATTCATGATCCGCGCGACACCGAGCGTGCGCTGGCTGAACTTCTGGACACCCGCATCGTTGCGGCGGACAGTCATGAATCTGCCGAAGCGTCGAGCGGCCCCGGTATGCGATTCAGGATGCTGGAGACGATCCGTGCATTCGTCAAGCGGCGCCAGCTCGACGGAGCGACGCAACAGGCAGCTCTGCAATCGCGATTCATCGAATACTGGCGGGCGTTTTGCCAAAAAGTCAGCGATAGCCGACACACGGCTGACGAGCGCGTGGTGCTTGATGAATTTGAAGTGCAGTTCGACAACATTTCCAGCGCGATCCGGCTGGCAGCTGCGACCGACATGCAACTGGCGCGGGAGATGGCTGCCGCCGTCTGGTTCGCCGGCGTCAGGCGCAGTCACATCTTCGATGTGATCGGCTGGATTGAGGATCTGCGGCTATTGCGCGACGTGTCCGGCGAAACAGCGGCGGAGGTGAATCTGCTTTCCGCTGCCTGCGAGGTATATCGCGCGGCTGCGGACTACGTGAGTGCCCGACGGTTCGGTCTGCTGGCGGCAAAAAATGCGACACGACCCGATGCAGACGGCGTCGCGGCGCATGTCGCGGTAGCCTTCGCACTGGTAATCCAGAACGAGACGGAGGCCTCGCTCTCGCATGCGTTGGAGGCGGTGACCATCGCACAGGACAAGGGTGACGAACGCGGTGAACTGGAGGCCTGCATGCTGCTTGCCACGATCATGAATCGCACCGGACAGTATTCGCGCAGTCAGCGCTACGGCAAACGCGCCATCGAAATCTGCGGCGCGCGGGGTATCGAACTTCCGATTCGCCTGATCGGAAATGTCGCGCTTGCTGCCCGTCTGACCGGTGATCTTCGTTCGGCGATCGGGTACTACGCGACCTCGGCCACCCGAAGTCGGGCGTCTGGTGAAAAACGCGCCGAAGCGATCATGCTGCTCGATCTCGCCGAATGCGCAATACTCGCCATGCAGCTTGAACAGGCGCAGAGCACCCTGATGGTGGCTACCGAAATCATCAAGGATCACAAAATCAACATTCTTGAATGTGTTCTCCATCAACAGCTTGGATCACTGCATGTGATGACCGGGCACACGACGGAGGCGCTTCGTGAGCTGCACCTGAGTATGGGCCGCATGCCCAAGGGGGCCTCAATGGAACAGGCCGACATCACGCTGCTGTGGTTGCTCTATGCGCATCTTCAGGCGGATGCTCCCGAACACGCGCGCGAGACAGCGGTCAGACTCACGTCGGCTGAGGTGACCATCAGAAAATATCTGGTACCGTCAGTGATTGCTGCCTGTTCACCACTATTCGCCCGTCTGGGCGACATGCAACTGGCGCGCTGGTCATACAGCCAGGCCACGGCGCTCAGGGACGCCGAAGGTATTGCCGAAACACCCGCAGAGAAACTGCTGCGAGCGCGGTTGGGACCGGCCATCGAGCATGACCAATCGATGGTTGCAGACGGCCTGACGACGACGCGTCGTCCTGATGATGCGCTGCTCATGTGCAACGACTTTCTGGAGACGCTAGACAAGGCAAATGTCGACCGCACAAGCCGACAAATCCTGCACTGAGCGCCGTCACGATTGACATTTGTCCAGTTCATCTGGCATCGCCTGGTATGCGTCGGCGGTCGCAGAGTACCGCCGATGCATTCAGGCTTGGCCCTACAGGAATATCACAGGAAGAACGCCAGCACTTTGGCGATGATCTTCGCCCAGCTCGGAGGAACGCCCACCGCACCAAGCGCGGTAGCGATACCAACCACTTCCCACGATGTGACCTGATCCATCGCGGCGAGCACCGGATTGATGTGGCCCATGTACCAGACGTAGGCCCGCTCGCTGGCGGCCCTCAGCGCAGCCTTGAAGGCAGACGACTTGAGGATTGCTTTTGCGAGCATGGTTTTCCAGCTCTTTTGCGAATCCGTCGCCGTCGAACCGTTGGTCGCATTGGCGCTGGCTTCTGCGTAGATTCCGTCCAGCTCCGCCAGCGCACCTTCGTCGAGACTATCAATGACCTGATCCATCGCCTCCTGCGACGAGTCGGATAGATCCACCACGTACGCGGCACTGCTGAGACCGGCATCTTTTGCTGCCGGCACTGCTCGATCAAAGCCGGTGGCGAAGACCGTGTTCATACCGATGCAGGCAATCAGTAACGCTGCCGTCAGGGAACGCGTGACCGTACGCTTGCTGCTGTGTTTTGCCGGCGCTTGAAGTACTACTGCAACACTTGAATCCATGAATATCATCTCCTGGTGAATTGCGAAGCGAGGACGATTGGCACCAGATGTCGCCGCACAGTTATGTGCCGTACCCTGGTGACTGGAGGCGCCGCACGATTTCAATTTGGCACGCGCATCCGGTCAGTCCTTTTTATTCACCAGTTCTCGCAGACGTCTCGCAAGGTCTCGCACTGCGCATTGGTTGTCACAGAATCTTCTGGGTCAACGTATCCGGATGCAGGCGATCGCAGACCAGCTACGGGCTACAGTCCGACGAATATCGCGGGGCACTCAGCCAGACGCAGCGCTCAGGTTTTGGCAACAGTCATTGATTCATCGGGCCCGATGAGAATCTGTTTACCATTCGTTAGTACCGGGCGCTTGATGATGCTCGGATTTGCGACCATGACGGCGATCGCGGTCTCCGCATCGCGGACACCTGCCTTGCTGGCATCGTCAAGAGAACGCCACGTCGTACCCTTTCGATTGAGCAGCGTCTCCCACCCTTTGACACTGACCCATTCGCGCAGAAGATCTGTCGGCACACCAGATTTCTTGTAATCGTGAAACACGTAACCAATATTCTGCGCATCAAGCCACGAACGTACTTTTCTGACGCTGTCGCAATTGGGAATTCCGAAAACCTGAATCATGTCGAATCGACCTGTTGAAAAGTTGCCGTCTGCAACCAATGCAGGAAATCGGTTCCGCTCATTGGCCGCGCAATCAAAAATCCCTGCGTCGCATGCACATGCATCTGGCGCAGGATGCGTCGCTGCTCTTCGGTTTCAACGCCTTCGGCGATCGTGTGCATACCCAGACTCGACGCGAGCCGGATGGTCGCCTCAGTGATGGCGAGGCAGTCACGCGAGTCGGACAGCTCGCGCACGAACGACTGGTCAATTTTCAACCGATCGATCGGAAGTGTTCGCAAATGCGAGAGCGAGGAATAGCCGGTGCCAAAGTCGTCAATGGCCAGACCAATCCCGGCGGCCGTCAGTGCGGCGAGGACGGTCGACGCATCATCTCCCTCGTGCATCAGCATGCGCTCGGTCAGTTCGAGTTCCAGGTTCGCACCACTCAGTCCGTGCCTTTGCAGGGCAGCCAGTACCGACGGAACAAAATTGGCTGCACGAAACTGGATGCTCGACAAATTCACGGCCACGCGCGGCTCGTGCCATCCCGCCGCTTTCCAGACGTGCACCTGATTGAGCGCCTCGTCCAGGACCCACTGACCAATTGGCGTGATCAGTTGCAACCCCTCGGCGATGGCGATGAACTGACTCGGACCGATCAAACCCAGCTCCGGGTGTCGCCATCGAATCAAAGCTTCGACACCGATGAGATGACCGGCAGGTTCACTGACCTGCGGCTGATAAAAAAGCTCAAACTCGTTATTGCGGATCGCGTCGCCCAGTTGCGCCTCAATGGTCAGCGCCTGATCCGCAGCTCTCGCCAGCGAGGCATCGAAGAAGCGCAGCGTTGCGCGCCCTTGCGCTTTGGCCAGATACATCGCAGCATCGGCATTCTTGAGCAAAGCGATACCGCTGCGACCGTCTTCCGGACAACATGCCGCGCCTATTGATGCCGTGACGTTCATGCGCCGACCCTGAATGTCGAGAGGCTGTGCCAGCGCATTCAGCAGCCTTGCGCCGAACGCTGCCGTGTCATGTCGGCTGCTGCCATGCTTTTGCACGACCACAAATTCGTCACCACCCAACCGCGAAAGCAGGGCAGAGTCGCCGCATTCAGCCTTCAGCCGTTCGGCAAACGTGATCAGCAATTCATCACCTGCGGCGTGCCCCAGTGAATCGTTGATGCGTTTGAAGTGATCAATGTCGATGAACAGGACAACGGGCTGTGCTTCGGCCGCCTCGGCGCCATCGAGAAGCAGATCAAGCCGCTCATTGAGCTGCGCACGGTTGGCGAGGCCGGTAAGCGAGTCGTGCATCGCAAGGAAGTGAATGCGTGCCGCGTCTGCCACCCGCTCGGTCATGTCGCGCACAATGCTCATGCGCACGGTCTTGCCGTTCCACAGCAGGTTGCGTGCAGAAAACTGAACAGGCACGCGCGAGCCGTTTCTGTGAATAAGGGCGCTGTCATAGGTTGCTTCGCGCGATACTGCGATCGCGGCAAGTGCTTCGGCCTGCGCGTCGGGTGCGATGAATTTGAGCGGACTCTGCCCGATAACCTCTTCGTACGTGTAGTCGAGCATGCGCAACAGGGGCGGATTGACGTCCACAATCTTTCCGCCGTCATGGAAGACCATGCCTTCGGTGCTGGCCTCCATGAACTTGCGCAGCCGCTCGGCCGCTTCGTGCGCTTCCTTGACGGCCTCCCGATGTGATGTAACGTTGGACATCAGCACATAGCAGAGATCGACCACGCCGTCGTCATTGATCTCCGGCACGAGGTGAACATCAAACCACAGCGCAATGTCGTCTCCGCGCGGGAGGCGATACTCAAACTTGACCGGGGTTTTCCGGGCAAGCATTGTCTCGACATAAGGTTGTATGGCCGCGGAGATTTCTTCGCCGACGGCCTGTGCAAAGGTCATTCCGATCAGGTTCACCTGATCATGACCAACCAGCCTGGCAAAGCGAGCATTCGCATACTGAAACCGGGAGCTGCTGACATCAAAACAGGCGAGGCTGACCGGGACGTTCTCGGTCAGCGCACGCAATTGCTCGCGTGTTGCCGGGGAGGTCTGAGCCAGCGCTGCTTTGATGACGGGCTTGTCGGCGCTCATTGGACGGTGTCGGTTGATCGCTCGGAACTGGCCGATGATAGTAGGTAGCGCCCGGGCTGACGGCTAGATGACGCGCTTGCGAATCTGCGTGACGATGGTCTCGATCAGGATAACCACGATGAAAATCGTAAAAAGCACCAGCGACACCCGATCCCATTGAATCAGGTCGATCGCCGCGTTGAGGACCATCCCGATGCCGCCGGCGCCGACCAGACCCAACACCGCCGATTCGCGAACGTTGATATCCCAACGGAACAAGGCAACCGACCAGAACGTCGGCAGCACCATCGGCCAGTAACCCATGAGGATTTGCTGCATGCGTGTAGCACCAGCCGCCTGCAGCGCTTCTATGCTGCCGCGATTGGCCTCTTCGACGCCTTCGGCGAACATCTTGCCGATAAAGCCGATGGAGTGAAATGCAATCGCCAGCGCGCCGGCCAAGGCACCGGGCCCGAACATCGCGACAAAGAACAGGGCCCAAATCAGCGTCGAGATCGAGCGCGTCGCCACCAGAATGAATTTCGCGACCAGGTTGATCCACGGGAATGGTGTCGCATTACGAGCGGCGAGAAAACCAACCGGAATGCCCATGCAAAGTCCGAGAATTGTCGCCATGGCGGCAATGTGCAGTGTTTCCACGAGCGCCGGCCATACTGCGGGCCAAAAATGCGACCAATCGATGGGCCACATACGGCTGCCCATGTCGACGACCTGTTCCGGCGCATCGTAAAGAAACTCCGGAATGACCTCGATGGTCTTCAGTGCCCAGGCGATTGCGGCAACCATGACGAAAAACACCGCAAAACGCGCCATGCGTTGTGCCGGTGTGAAACGTATCCAGCGCTGCAATTCCGCGGTGGCGGAATTGGCGGGGGTTTCAGTCGCGGCAGTCATCGGAATGTCCGCTTGACGTAGACCTGCAGCACTTCACCGATCATGACCAGTCCAATGATGCAGATGATGATGCCGGCCACGAAGTCGTAGTCAAAGCGCTGAAAAGCCGAGAACAGCGTGCCACCGATACCACCGGCACCGACCACACCAACCATCGTTGAGTTACGCAGATTGCTATCAGTCTCGTATGCAACAAAGCCGATGAAGCGGTTCATCACCTGCGGCACGACGCCATAAGCGATCACATTCATGAACGAGGCGCCGGTTGCCCGGACAGCCTCAATCTGCTTCTTCGAAATTTCTTCAATGGCTTCGGCGAGCAGCTTGCCGACGAAACCAACGCTTGCGAACGTCAGTGCGATGATGCCGGCGAGTGCTCCAAAGCCGACGGCCTTGACCGCGATAATGGCGACGATGACCGGATGAAACGAGCGGCAGAAACTGATGACGAGTCGCGCTGCCGCACTCACGAACGGAGGCATCAGGTTGCGTGCCGCGAGTACGGCAATCGGTATCGCAATCATCGTCCCGATCAGTGATGACAGCAGTGCGATCTGCAGCGACTCAAGCAATCCCGGGAGGATGTCCGATTGGGTGAAGTTGGGCGGAAAAAATCCGGCAAGAAACCGGACGCCGTGACCGATGCCCTGTTGCACGCGCTCGAACGACAGCCCAAGCGTTGCGCCCGCGTACACGAGATAGGCAAGTACGCCCGCATACGCGAGTCGCTTGCCCAGCGACGGAGCGAAAAAATCGGCGCGGGTGACGCTGGCCCTGTCGTTCAATGCCAGATTACTCATGTCGCCAGCCAGTCTTCGCCACCGTATATCTTCTTCAGAATATCCGCGTCAAGACCGTCCGGCGCACCGTCGTAGACCACCAGTCCACCGCTCATGCCGATGACGCGCTCGGCGTAGCGCTTGCCGAGATCCACCTGATGGATGTTGATCATGACCGGAATGCCGTTTTCGGCAGCAAGGTCGCGCATCACTTCCATGATTTCGACCGATGTCTTGGGGTCCAGCGACGAAGTTGGCTCGTCCGCCAGCAGCAGCCCCGGCGACTGCATCACCGCGCGCGCGATGCCAACCCGTTGACGCTGACCGCCGGACAGCTCATCGGCGCGGCGATTGGCGAAATCAGCAAGACCTACACGCTTGAGCAGGGTAAACGCCTTCTGGATGTCGGCCTCATCAAACTTGCGCCGCCACGCTGACCAGGCATTCATGTACCCCAGCCGCCCCGAGAGAACATTCTCCATCACGGTCAGACGTTCGACGAGGTTGTATTCCTGAAACACCATGCCGATGCGCCGCCGGGCTTCGCGCAGCGACTGTCCGGACAGTTTCGCCAGATCCTTTCCCTCGAACCAGATTTCGCCGGATGTGGGATTGATCAGGCGGTTGACACAGCGGATCAACGTTGATTTGCCGGTTCCGGAAGGACCGATGATGGCCGTGATGCCACGGCCTTCAATCTCGAGTGAAATGTCCTTGAGCACAGGCTTGCCGGGCACATACTCCTTGACGAGATGTTTGATGCTGAGTGAACTCATATGTAGCGAGCGGTGAATGGTGAAGGGTGAGCAGAAGGGATTATCGCGGCGCTACTGCTCACCGCTCGCCTGGCTACGACTCACTTCTTCTTCGCTGCTGCTTCGCGCTCGGTTTCCTT
>CAYMSY010000050.1:0-13518 GCA_964393195.1 uncultured Alcaligenaceae bacterium
GGACGGCGAATAGTTTGCTCGGGGTGCTCCGGACCACTATCATCGTTGTGAGTTATACAGACGGGAACGACCTACTATATCGCAGGGGCCGCACTTGTACGTGGTACGTACCGCAACTTCAGAACAATTTCGACGTCAGGCCGCGACAGTGTTGCTCTTTGTGCTGTGCAGCGTGGCATCCACGCTTTGCGCCGCCACCGGAACGAAGCCGGAGCCGTCCGCGCTTCCGGCGCTTGCACTGCGGCTGGAAACGCGTGTCCGCTACGTCAACATTGACGAAGGCGACAAGCCCCTGCGTACTGACGTCACGACCGCGCGGGCGATTGCCGGTGCCGATGTCGCCCTGACGCCAGTGCTGAAATTCACGGTGGAAGTCATTCACAGCAACTTTATTCCGCCAAAACGTTTCAACGACAACGCGGCGTCCTTTACGTCGCCGTACCCGTTGCTGCCGGATCCGCGTTATACCGGCGTCAACGAACTGCATCTGTCGTGGACGCCGGTCGAAGACTGGTCGGCGCGGCTGGGTCGACAAAGCGTGAAACTCGGCAACGAGCGTCACATCAGCGACGATAACTTCCGCCAGATTCCGCTGCTCTACGATGGTCTGCTGTTGCACGGTGCACCGATGGACCGCACGCAATTGACGCTGGGGCAATTCAATCGCCTGCGCATGCGCAATGGGGCCACCGAGCCGATGCAGCTCACGCTTCTGGAATGGGCCATGAATCCGTGGCGTGATGTCAGTGCCGCCGCTTACGCGATTCGCCATCGTCCGCAGGCGCAGGCCTCCAGCCGCTTCCGTTTCGGCGTTTCCGATCTCTCGAACTACGTGATCGGTGCCGTGGTGGACGGCAGCATGGGCTTCGGCGAGTTGCGGGCGTACTACACGTTCAACGTGGCGGATCAGCGCGCGACCGGCGATGAATCCGCGCTGCGGGCGCGTTACTGGCGCATCGGTGCTGGCGCGGGCTGGCGCGGCTGGGTGCTGCGGGCCGATCATGAAGTGAAAGGCAGCAACGGCGGCCGCTACGGCTTCCAGACGCCGTTGACCAATCAGTACGCGTTCAACGGCAATGCCCTGACGTTCTTCGATACGCCGACTACCGGCCTGCGCGATTCCTGGGTCACGCTGCGCTGGGAGCAGGGGCCGTGGTCGGCGCTCAGTGAATACCACCTGTTTCGCAGCGATTTTGGCAACCGGCGCTATGGCCGGGAGCTGGACATCAACCTGACCTACACCGTCGATCCGCGCGCCTATGTGCGGGCGCAGTGGGCACACTACCGTCCGGCTGCGGGTGGTTTCGGCACCGCCATTGACAAGCTCTGGCTGACCGTGGGCTATGAAATCAAATAGCGGATGCTGATCGGTTAGCTGGTCGTGGGCCCGGATCGCCCGGCGCGGGATGTCCGGGACAGGTCCGTGGCGCGGAGTCTGGTATTTCCAGGCCATCAGCTTTTTCGTGAAATGACCATTTATATGGGCTTACAGCCATTGTTTTCATAAAGTCGATTCTTGGCCATTTATGCCGATGAGCCCATTGAAATAAGGATTTCAAGGAAAAGCTGTTTCAATATTTTCCAGTCTATACTGGGCTGAAACGCTCCCCCGGCGCTGTTATCCTGAACGCCTGCACAACCGGATCTGCCCCGTGATCGACCATCCGCAACGAATCTCGCTGCACAACGAAATCCATGCCCGTCCCCCGGAGCCGATGACGCCGCCACTGGCGATTTCGCATGTGGTGATGCTGGCCGATAGTGCCGAGCGCAACGCCAGCCGCGAGCATCTGTCTGCGCTGCTGCGCGATCATCACCTCCCGGCGCTGGACGACACCACGACGCATTCGCGGCACAACCTTGGTGCCTTTCGCGTGCGCTGGGAGCGGCACACCGAGTTTGTGAGCTGGACCTTCATGCGGCCCTTGCCGGCGGACGCGGTGCCCGATGCGCTGCCGACGGCGGGCGCAGCACTGCCGCAGCAGTGGCTTGACGGTTTGCCGGGGCGGCGGCTGGTGGCGCTGCATTTGTGGGCCCTGCCGGCGAACGCGCAGACGGACGAGGGCATTGATCCACGAGTGCGGCAACTGTTGCATGAGGAAACGCTCGTAGGCTCCGGGGTGGCCGATGGCCGCTGCGAGGCCTATACCGATTTCGCGATTCATCCTGACGGTTTTTCGCGCCTGCTGCTGTTCGTGGGCAACGCTACGCCGCGCGGGCTGGGCCGCCTGATCCAGCAATTGCTGGAGATCGAAACCTATCGCATGGCCGCACTCATGGGCTTTCCGGCCGCTTTGCAGGCATCGGGCGAACTGGCACACGCCGAGCGCGAGCTGGCTGAACTCGCGACCGCGATCCGCAACGCCAAACGCGACGACGAAGCCAATTTGCTGGACCGGTTGACTCATCTCGCCGGGCAAATCGAGACGCAATACGCCTCACTGCACTCGCGTTTTTCGGCCAGTGCGGCGTACTTTTCGCTCGTCGACAAGCGCATTGCCGACATCAACGAGACGCGCATCAGCGGCATGCAGTCGTTTCGCGAATTCATGGATCGACGGCTAACGCCTGCGCGCAACACCTGCGAATGGGCGGTACGACGGCAGGACGCGCTGTCGCAACGGGTGTCGCGCATGAGCAATCTGCTGCGTACCCGCGTCGAAATCAAGCAGCAGCAGAACAGTGAGGCACTGCTCGGTGCCATGAATCAGCGCCAGGACCTGCAACTCAAGCTGCAATCAACGGTGGAAGGCCTGTCCGTCGCTGCGATCACGTATTACATCGTCGGTCTCATCAGCTATCTGGCCAAGGGCGCGCAGGCGCTGGGCTGGCCGTTCGGGCCGGAGGCAACGGCCGCCGCCGCGATTCCGGTGGTCGCGATTTCGGTCTGGTGGTCGATCCGTCGCCTGCATCAGAAGATTCTGCATACGGGGGCCGCACCATCCGGACATCAGCGGGAGCCCTGAGCCATGCAGTGGCGGTCGCTAATACTGCTTGTTGGCCGTTGTGCGCACGCCACGTTCGACCGCCTGTCCGCAGAGGAGAAATGCTTTGATAATTCATGCTCTTGGCATACACTCTTCAAGCAACTTGTAGAAACTACATGGCTGCTGTCGCCCGCGTCGGGCGGCAAGCCAGATCCGGAGTGAGCCATGACCATTGAGTCAGCCGCAGTACGCGTCCCGAAACGACCCATTCGCCCCCTCGCTGCGACGTTGTTCGCGGGCGCGTTGACAGCATCGGCGGTGTCGCTGTTCGCTGCCAGCGCCGAGGCGGCGACTGTCGAGTTCAAGCTCAGCGCCGACATCAAGGGACGCGAGCAGCGCGTGGCAGCGCAACTGGCGCAGACGGTTGGCGCTTCCGATCTCACGCGAGGTGCAAACGGGGTCTATTCGGTCTCGACTGCGGATGACGCCAAGGCCGCGACGGTTGCCCGCGCGCTGCGCGAGCAGGGCGCCGTGCTCTGGGCGCAGTCGTCGGTGGCTGATGCCGCCGTCAATCGCACCGCCCCGGAAACTGAATTTCACGGCCGCATGCTGGCGCTGACGCTCAAGGATGCTTCGAGTGCTGCCGCGACCGTGGCGCGCCTCGGTGCGCGCACCGGGCAGGCGCTGACGCTCAAGCGCGTGACCTTCGGCAATCGTGCAATGGTGGTGTTGCCGGTCGGTACGACGGCGGCGTCTCTCGCGGCAGTGGCGGTTGCAGCGGCGGCGGACAGTGCGGTCAGTGCTGCTGAGCGGGTGCGCGTATATCGCCATCAGTGGATTCCCAACGACACGATGTGGACGCAGCAATGGGCGCTGGGTTCCGGGGGGGGCGGCAGTCGCGCGCCACAGGCCTGGGACATCACGCCGTCGGGCTCGGTGGCGGTTGCCGTGATCGACACCGGCATGCGCTCGCACCCCGACCTCGACAACAAGCGCATGTCGGGCTACGACATGATCAGCAATCTGTTCATCTCCAATGACGGCGATGGACGCGATGCTGATGCGTCCGATCCGGGCGATGCCGACTATGCGCTCGACTGCAGCGGCAGCTTCGATTTCATCAGTTCGTGGCACGGCACTCACGTCGCCGGCATCATCGCGGCCAGCACCAACAACGGTGAAGGCATCGCCGGTGTTGCGCCGAACGCGCGTATCGTGCCGGTGCGTGCGCTTGGTCGCTGCGGCGGGACGTCGGAAGACGTCGCGGATTCCATCCGTTGGGCGGCAGGCGTCCCGGTCGCCGGTGTACCGAACAATCCGAACCCAGCCCGGGTACTGAATCTGAGCCTCGGCGGTTATGGTCCCTGCAGTGCCAATGAACAGGCCGCCGTCGACGGCGCGCTGGCCAAAGGCGCGGTGGTCGTGGTGGCCGCCGGCAACGATGCGACACTGGCTTCCGATTTTTCACCGGCCAACTGTAAGGGCGTGATCACCGTTGCCGCCTCCAACTTGCTGGGCGATCTGTCAAGCTACAGCAACTTCGGCAGCACGGTAAAGATTACTGCACCGGGCGGCGACTCCGGCGATCTGCCGGGCGTGCTGTCAACACTCAACGGTGGCATTACGATGCCGGCGGTTCCAAGTTACGCGACCTACATGGGAACCAGCATGGCCGCGCCGCATGTGGCCGGTGTTGTTGCACTGATGCTGACGCGTGATCCGAGCCTGACGCCGGGGCAGGTGCTCAATCGCCTGCAAGCAGCCTCGCGGGCATTTCCGGCAGGGGCTGATTGCGCCGGTGCGGTGGGTGCCTGCGGTTCCGGTTTGCTGGACGCGGCCAATGCGGTGGCTGCCGTGACGGCGACGCGTCCCGCTGCCGACGTCGCGGTTTCGAAAGACCGGGTGCGTCTTATTGAGCTTCACAATGATCTGACCGATCGCTATGTGCTGACATCTGATCCCATCGAACTGGCGCAATACCTGTCCGGGCAGCGCGGCGGAATCTGGTCGCGTACAGGCTATTCCGTGGACACCTTCAGCTTCACTGCACAGGACAATTCCCTTGCGCTGGCGCAGCCGGTGTGCCGTGCACGACTGGTCCAGGGCGGCGGTTACTCTTACAGTGCAAGCACGGAGGAGTGCCTGTCGTTCGCCAAGAACCTCGGCTTCGCGGTGGACGGCATGACCTTCCTGGCGGCATTGCCAACGGCCACCGTGTGCCCCGTGGGCAGCGCGCCGGTCCGTGAAATGGTGCGGGCGGACAGTCTCGGCTACAACCTGCGTACGCTGCAGGATGTCAACGAGATGTACCGCATGAGTCAGAGCGGCTGGATTTATGGACGCATTGCGTTCTGCGCGCCGAACTGATTACCCGGAATGAACTGCACGCCCGTGCGATACACTGCAAAGCTTATGAACGTGAATTTCGCCAACTGCTGTTGTCCCTGTCAGCCCGGTTTCGGGCCATACAGCCTTTAGCGTGTTGCCCGTTCACACCCACTCAAAGGCTGCCCTGCGCAGCCTTTTTTGTATCCTGAATTGATCGCTTATGTCCCTGCATCTCTACGACACCTGGACGCGCTCAGTGCGCGAGTTCACGCCGCTGAAGCCGGGTGAGGTCGGCCTCTACACCTGCGGCCCCACGGTCTACAACTACGCGCACATCGGCAACCTGCGCACCTACCTGTTTGAAGATGGTCTGGTCCGCACGCTGCGGCTCAACGGTTATCGCGTCAATCACGTGATGAACATCACGGATGTCGGCCACCTGGTGTCCGATGGTGACGAAGGCGAAGACAAGATGGAGGCGGGTTCACGGCGCACCGGACAAACCGCCTGGACGATCGCTGCGCTGTACACCGACGCATTTCGTGCGGACTTGAAGTCGCTCAATATCACCGAACCCGACATCTGGTGCAAGGCAACCGATCACATTGCCGAACAGATCAGTTTCATTCAGGAGATTGAAAAGAAGGGCTACACCTACCGCACCAGCGACGGCATTTACTTTGACACCTCGAAGCAGCCTGACTACGGCTACCTCGGTCGCCTCGACATCGCCGGTTTGCAGGCCGGCGCACGCGTTGATCTCGGCGAAAAGAAGAACCCGACGGACTATGCGCTGTGGAAGTTCTCCGCGCCCGAGGAAAAGCGGCAGATGGAATGGGACTCACCGTGGGGGCGCGGTTTTCCGGGGTGGCACATCGAGTGCTCTGCGATGGCGCACAAGTATCTCGGCGACTACTTCGACATTCATTGCGGTGGCGAAGACCACATCACAGTGCACCATCCAAACGAGATTTCGCAAACCGAGGCGGCTTACGGTACCCGACTCGCGAACTTCTGGATGCATGGTTATTTCATCCTGCTCAACAGCTCGAAGATGAGCAAGTCAAGCGGCGAGTTCCTGCGTGTGCAACTGCTGATCGACAAGGGCTATGACCCGATTGCCTACCGGTACCTCTGCCTGACTGCGCACTACCGGTCGCAACTCACGTTTAGCTGGGAAGCACTGGACGCGGCGCAAACCGGGCTGGAGCGCCTGCGGCAGGCGGTATTTGCGCTCGGCGAATCCGCGAAGACACCAGATGCGGATTTCATGTCGCGTTTTGTCGAAAAACTCAATGACGATCTGAATTTCCCGCAGGCGCTGGCGCTGACGCACGAGTTGCTGAGGGCGGACCTCGCGCCTGCAGTCAAGAAGGCAACATTGCTCAAATTTGACGAAGCACTGGGACTGGGATTTGCGACCTGGGCTCCACTGGTGATCGAGGTGCCCGCCAATGTGCGCGCAGTTGCCGATGCGCGCTGGGCGGCACGCAACGCGAAGGACTGGGCGGAGGCAGATCGTTTGCGTGGTGAACTCACCACATTGGGCTGGACCATGAAGGACGGAAAAGACTCGTACACTCTGGCGAAGAATTGACGCATGTTTGACGGCTTGGGGAGGAACGCATGGCGACGACAAAAGCGAAATCATCCGGTACTTCAGCGCTCGGAACTGCTTTGGCCGTGGTGCGTGGCGCCACTGACTTCGCCAACAACGCGAGCACGGCATTGCGCGTCGCGCAGTCGATCGGTTCGACGATCAAGGCGACCCGTGAAGTGCAGCAGATTTCGCTCTCTGATCTGGCCAAGCGCGCTGGTGTTTCCAAATCGGTGGTCAGTCGCATCGAAGCGGGCCTGACCAGCCCGACCGCTGTCATGCTGGCCAAGCTCGCCGAAGGCATGACGGTGTCCTTGTCTACCTTGCTGCGCGGCGACATGGGGCCGCCGGTGCACATTCAGATGGTGGCGGAGCAGCCCATTTTTCATGACCCAAAGTCGGGCCTCGTGCGGCGCACGCTGTCGCCGGTGAGCCCGGATGCGCTGGTTGAGATCGTGCAAAACAGTCTGCCGGTGCGAAAGACAACGGGCAAATTCCCGGCGCATTCACTCGGTACTCAGGAGCACATCGTTGTTCAGGTTGGAAAGATCGAAGTCACCGTGGGCAAACGCGTTTTTACGCTAGCCGCCGGGGACGCCGCGCAGTTTGCTGCGGATAGTGAACATTCGATCCGCAACGTCGGGACACGCAAAGCCGAGTGGCTGCTGGTGATTCACTCGTTGCCGCGCGTCAGCAAACGGTAGCGCTCCCGGTCCGATTCCCGAATCATCGTTACTGTCTTTTCAGAGGACAGGGGATGCAAACTCGGCATCGCAATCGACGCAAGCTTCGCCTATAAATGTTCGATATATCGAACTCATCGTCTGTGCGGGACGGTTTTGGTAACACCTCATGAATCCACATTCACGCGGTCTGACGCTCGGGCTGATCGGCGTCATCATCTTCAGTCTTACCATGCCGATGACCAAGATCGCGATGGCCGGTGATTTGCTGTCTCCGTGGTTCGTGTGGGCGGGACGCGCGGTACTCGCCGGCGCTGCCGGTATCGCCTATCTGCTGGCCGCGCGCGCACCGTTACCACCGCGTGCGGCGTGGTGGCCGTTGCTGGGTGCGACGGCAGGTATCGTGTTCGGCTGGCCGTTGCTGAACACCTTTGCCCTGCAGACGGTGCCGTCGAGTCACGCGGCGGTGGTCAACGGTATCCTGCCGCTGGCGACCGCCGTCATTGGCGCAACGCTTAATCGTGAATCACTGTCTCGGCGTTTCTGGACCTGTGCGATTGCCGGCACGCTGCTGGTATGCGGCTATGCGTGGTTGCGTGCGCACGGTGAGTTGCATTCGGCCGACATGCTCATGCTGATCGGGGTTGTGCTGGGCGGGCTCGGCTACGCGTGTGGTGCGATGGCGACGCGATATCTGACCGGGCCGCAGGCGATTTCCTGGGCACTGATTCTTGGTTTGCCAGGGACGCTGGTCATTGCGCTCGCCAATCTTCCGGCGCAACCGGGTGCAGTGTCGGTTCCGGCGTGGGGCGCGTTCGTCTATCTCGGGCTCATGAGCCAGTGGATCGGATTTTTCTTCTGGTATCGCGGGCTTGCGCTCGGTGGCATTGCGCGGGTGAGTCAGGTGCAGTTGATGCAGCTGTTTTTTACGCTTGCGTTCGCCGCGTTGCTGCTGCGAGAATCCATTGAACCGGCCATGTTTGTGGTGGCTTTGCTGACGGTGGCGCTGATCGCGATTGGTCGGCGGTCACCGCCGGTCGCGGCCCGCGCCGCATGAGTGCTGCTTTTCGGACGATGAAAAATGTATATCCCAAGACACTTTGAAGCACCGGATCGCGCGTTGACGCTGGAGGTCATGCGTCAGCACAGCTTTGCCACGCTAATCTCGGTCGACGCAGAAGGCACCCCGATCGCCACGCATTTGCCGACGGTGGTCAGCGAAGAGGGCAGCAACGTCGTGCTGCACTTTCACCTCGCACGCGCCAATCCGCATAGCGCGATCCTGCGTGAGACCGAGACTGCGATGGTCGCTTACGTTGGGCCACATGCGTATATGTCGCCCGGTGTCTATGCCGATCTCAAGCGGGTACCGACGTGGAATTACATTGCCGTACATGCGTATGGCGATGTTGAAGAATTGACCGCGAACGATGCCAAGGATGCGCTGCTGAAGTCTCTGATCGCCATTCACGAACCGCCATATGCCGAGCAATGGCGCGGCCTTGATGAGCAGTTCCAGCAGTCCATGCTCGGTGCGATCTCGGCGTTTCGCCTGACCGTGACCAAACTTGAAAGCAAATTCAAGCTCAATCAGCACCGCAAGGAAGCGCACGCGAGCATGAAAGCAGGCTACGCCAAAGGCAGTCCCGATGAGCAGGCGCTGGGCCGCTGGATGGAACGGCTCGGTCTTTGATGGCGATTACTGCGTCTGCGTCGGCCGATGATGAGCGCTTCATGCGCGAAGCGCTGGCGCTGGCGGATGAGGCCGCAGCAGCGGGCGAAGTACCGATCGGCGCGGTCGTCGTCGTGGCAGGCCAGATCGTCGGCCACGGCATGAACCGCGTGATCCGCGACGGAGACACAACGGCTCATGCCGAGATCGTCGCGCTGCGCGACACGTTCCGCGCAATCAACAATTACCGTGTGCCGGGCGCAACGGTCTACACGACCGTGGAACCTTGCGCGATGTGCGCGGGTGCACTCATGCATGCGCGCGTAGGTCGCGTAGTGTGGGGGGCGCCTGATCCCAAGTTCGGCGCAGCAGGCAGCGTGGTTGACCTGTTCGCGGAGTCGCGCCTCAATCACCACGCGCGTTCACTGCTCGGCGGTGTATGCGCCGCAGAATCAGCGCAACGCCTCAAGACTTTCTTTGCCGCACGACGTGATCCCGTTGTCAACGCTTCCATGATGAAACCATTGTTCAAGATCAAGACCGCCACTTGGCCCGACGACATGTCCACCTTGAAGGACATCCGCTTTGAAGTGTTCGTGCAGGAGCAGGGCGTGCCGGCCGAAGAGGAAATCGACGCCAATGATCCGGTCTCGATTCACGCCATCGCCTGGTCGGACGGCGTCGCTGCGGCGTGCGGGCGCCTGCTGCCGGACGGTCATATCGGACGTATGGCCGTACGTAAACCGTTTCGCGGACAGGGCGTTGGCGCGATGGTGATGGAGCATCTGATTGAGCGTGCCCGTCAACGCGGCGACCGCGAGGTCGTTCTATCGGCGCAGACGCACGCGGTGGGGTTTTACGAGAAATTTGGTTTCTCGGCGTATGGCACCGAATATCTCGATTGCAATATTCCGCATCGTGACATGCGGAAAATTCTCTAGGACTGAGAGCAGACAATGAAACAGGTCGGATTCAAGGGAGTGCTGGCGATGGGGCTGATCTCGGCGATGCTGGTGCTGGCGGGTTGTGACCGTGTTGCTTCTGGCGAATTGCAGCCGGGGCAATCCACCGTCGCCGACATGAAGCAGAAGATGGGCGAGCCGGCGAATGTGTACAAGGAGGGCGACAAGGAGGTCTGGGAATACCCGCTTGGGCCCGAAGGCGTGCGCACCTACATGATGACGGTGAACGCGCAGGGCACGCTCGAAAAAATTGATCAGGTGCTGACCGAGGCGAACTTCAAGCGCATCCAGCCCGGCATGACGATCACCGAAGTGCGCCGCATTCTCGGCCGCAACAGCAAGGAGCAGCGCTACGGTGCAACGCCAAACGAGTTGACCCACAAGTACAAATTCAACAACGGCAGCGAAGACCTGTATTTCGACGTCACCTACAACGCCGAAGGCCGCGTGAAGGAAGTCGGTTACGACCAGTTCAGCCTGCAAAAGGGCTCATCGCGGTAGTTTTTTTGTTAACAGCTTTCTTCTGAGATGGCCATTTATCAGGGCTTAAAGCTCAAATAGTGCGATAGTTGACTTAACGCCAAATCAGTGCCTATGCCCTATTAAATAAGGGTTCCACCGAAAAGCTGTAAGGCCAAATCAGTGTGCTCAGCCCCTGAAGTCAGGCTCAGGTCGCTGGCGTGACCGGTGCCGGTTTCTGCAGCATCAGCCATAGCGCGGCGATCAGCGCGAGGGTGACAAATGGAACCGCCGTGTAGTTCACGATTTCCCAGCCGCGGGCGTTCACGAGGACGCCGGCGCTTGATGACGACACCGCCATCGTCGCGAAAATCATCATGTCGTTGAAGCCCTGCACGCGAGTCTTCTCGTGCGACTGATAGCTTTCGGTCAGTAGCGCCGTGCCGCCGATGAACATGAAGTTCCAGCCGATCCCGAGCGTCACCAGCGCAAACCAGAAATGAGCCACCGTGACACCGGAAAGCGCAATACCGACCGTCACAAAATTCAGCAACGCCCCGGCAATAATCACGCGCAGCGCACCAAAGCGCTTGATCAGATCCCCGGTGAAAAAACCCGGCAGAAACATGCCGACCACGTGCCACTCCAGCACGAACACACCTTCCTTGAACGGGTGTCCGCAGAAGTTCATCGCGAGCGGTGTGGCCACCATCAGCAGGTTCATCACGCCATAGCCAAGCGCGGCTGAGAGCAGCGCAACAATGAATTTCGGCTGCCGCGCGATCACGGAAAGCGGCCGCGCCGGTTTGTCGTGCGCTTCCGCTGCAATCGGCGGCAGCTTGAGGCGCGACTGGAACGCGATGGCAACGATGGCAAAGGCGACGAGCGAAAGGTAGGTGCCGGCATAGGTCACGTCGAGCCAGTCCTTGCTGAGCTTTGAGCTTTCCGGTCCGATCAGGCCGCCGACGATGCCGCCTGCCAGTACCAGAGAAATGGCGCGTGCCTTGTTTTCGCCGCTGACGGCGTCTGCTGCGGCGAACCGGTAAAACCCGCCGGTCGCGTTGTAACAGCCGACAAAAAATGTTCCGAAACAAAGCCCCCAGAAGCTCTTCATCATTACGGCGGATGCGCAGATGCAGGCGCCGACGATTGCCAGCACGCTACCGACCACGAAGCCGTGCCGGCGTCCGTGCGTACGCATGAATGCCGCTGCCGGCATCGCGGTAAGCGCCGAACCGACAACGTAGGTCATTGCGGGTAGCGTCGCCAGCATCTTGTTGTCGGCCAGCATGAAGCCCGTCAGCGCGTTTACCGCCATCAGGATCACCGTGTTGGTGAGCAGCAGGCCCTGACAAAGCGCGAGCAGAAGAACTGTCCGGCGGTGCTCCGAAGAGAACTTATTCAATCTCGAACACCTGCTTCAGGTAGGTGAGATAGGACGCGTCGTCGCACATCGTTTTGGCCGGTGTGTCGGAGAGCTTGGCCACCGGCTGCCCTTCGCAGCGCACCATCTTGAGCACAATTTGCAGCGGCACATAACCCAGATCGTTGGTAAGGTTGGTGCCGATGCCAAACGCGGTTTTCGCACGCCCCTGAAAGTGCCTTGCAATCTCGATCGCGCGTG
Organism: uncultured Alcaligenaceae bacterium; assembly: GCA_964393195.1. Classification (GTDB taxonomy): domain Bacteria; phylum Pseudomonadota; class Gammaproteobacteria; order Burkholderiales; family Casimicrobiaceae; genus Casimicrobium. Next base: position 12,253 of record CAYMSY010000050.1, read on the forward strand.
GAAAAGTCAGGCCGTCGCTAAACACGAGCGACTTGGTTTTCGGATCCACCCGATTGGCAAGATAGTGATTGATGATCGCTTCGCCCCAGGCAATCGGCTCGCCGCTGTCGTGTCGCGCACCGTCAAACAGCTTGCAGAAATACATGTCGAAATCGCGCATGAAGGCATTGAGCCCGGCCACGTCCGATAGCGCAATGCCAAGGTCACCGCGATACTCATCCGCCCATTTCTGGAACGCCCAGCGCTGCGAGTCGCGCAGCCGCGGCCCCAGCGCCTGCGCGGCCTGCAGCCACTCGTGCGCCATCGTGCCAACTGCCAGCAAGCCGAGCTCTTTGGCGAAAAACGCGTTGCTGGTACCGACAAAGGCACTACTGGCTCCCGCCTTTACCGTGCTCAGGACCTCACGTTGCCACTGATGTGAAAAGCGGCGTCGGGTGCCGTAGTCGGCAAACGAGAACCCCAGTTCCGGCGGCAGGGCTTTGACCAGTGCCAGTTTTTTCTCTAGCCGCGCACGGCCTTCCGCGTAGTCGGGCGACGGCTGCGTGTTGCGGAAATAAACCTCGTTGACGATCGCCAGCACAGGCACTTCAAACAGGATCGTGTGCAGCCACGGCCCCCTGATCACAATGGCCAGGTCGTTGCAGTTGGCGCGAATGTCGATATGCGCCCGGTTGAAGTGAAACAGCGCCAGAAAATCGACAAAGTCGCTCTTTACATAACGCAGGCCGCGCAGGTAGTTCAGCTCGTCGTCGCTGAACCGAAGCTTGCAAAGCGCATCGACCTCACGATTTACCTCGTCGGCAAATGGTGCCAGCACGATGCCTTCGTTGCGGCACTTGAAGCGGTATTCGACCTGCGCCGCGGGAAACTGATGCAACACCGCCTGCATCATGGTGAATTTGTAGAGATCGGTGTCGAGCAGGGAGCGGATGATCACGGGAGAGGCGTTGCCGATCCCGTTTTTCGTGTTGCGGGCGATGCGACAGCAGGTTTTCAACCTTACCAGTGTAGACAATTCACCGATGTGCATCAGGCGGCGGTGCCGGGAACCAAGCCTTTGTTGCTATGTGCCAACGATCTCTGCGTCGGCTTGGGAGCCACGTGACGCAAGCATTGACCCCGGCAATCGGGCAACGCATACTTTCACATTGATTTAACAATTTTCCGGGGATGCAATGAACGTAGTGCTGAAACGTTTGGGGGTCGCTGCTGCAGGCTTCGGGGCTTTGCTCCTGAGCGGTGTAGCCATGGCGGGTTCGGTTGCGT
>CAYMSY010000051.1:0-5745 GCA_964393195.1 uncultured Alcaligenaceae bacterium
AGGCGCTCACGGGCATCACGAATGCGATGGTACGCGATGCACCGGGCTATTTCGAGGTGCGCGACGACATCCGGCGCATGCTCGAAGGTGCCGTGTTTGTCGCTCACAACGCGCGCTTTGACTACGGTTTCATCAAGAACGAATTTCGTCGGCAGGGCGAAGCGTTTACCGCCGATGTGCTGTGCACGGTTCGTCTCTCGCGCAAACTCTACCCCGAGGCCGATGGGCATGGCCTTGATGCACTCATCGCGCGACACGAACTGCGCGGCTTCGATCGCCACCGCGCGATGGGCGACACCGAGGCGACTGCCGCCTTCGTGAGCAAGGCAAGCGATGATCACTCGCCTGATGTCGTGAAACTCGCCGTGAAGTCGCTGCTGAAAACGCCGTCGCTGCCCGCGCATTTGCCAACGACCGCACTGGCGGATATTCCTGATTCGCCGGGCGTGTACCTCTTCTACGGCATCAATGATCTGCCGCTCTATATCGGCAAGGCGAAACACCTGCGTGAGCGCATCCGTGCGCACTTTTCGAGCGATCACATGACGCCCAACGACATCCGTCTGTCGCAGGAAATGCGGCGCATCGAGTGGTTGCCGACGGCTGGTGAATTCAGTGCGCTGCTGCTTGAAGCGCAACTGGTGAAAGAGCGCATGCCGCTGCACAACGTCAACCTGCGTCGCCGCGACAAGGTTGGTTTTTTCCGATTGCATGACGCCGGTGAACACGCGAGCAGTGACACTGATTCCGAAACAACCGGCAAGGCGACGCTCGAATGGATCAGCGCCGCCGATCTGCCCGATGATCATGCCCACGTGTTTGGGCCGTTCAGCGACAAGGCGTCGGCGAAGAAGTGGCTCATGTTCGCGGCACGTGAGCACCGGCTGTGTGATCATTTGCTCGGCTTCTCGAAGCCACGTAGCGCCAACGAACCCTGCTTCGCGCGGCAGGTCGGCCGCTGCTTCGGCGTCTGCGAGGGCCTTGAGTCGCACGCCCGGCACATCGAACGCCTGCGTGAGGCGATTGCTGCAAACGCGCTGCCGCCGTGGCCATTCACTGGACCGGCCGTCTATGAGGAAACGGACGCCGCCAACGATCGCTGCGACGTGCTGATGTTTGATCAATGGTGCGCTGTTTCAGGCGGCGTGCGGCTGCCGTTTGACGCCGATGTTTACCGGCTGTTGCGACGGACGATGGGGAAGACGGCGAAGCACTTTCGTGCACTCGACGACAGTGCAAAAAACACCGATCAAGCTCATCACAATTGAGTATCAGCTTTTTAGTGAAATGCCCATTCAATAAGGGCTCAGCGCTCAAATTGGTAATTTGTCGACTTTTCGTAATTTATTCGCTCATGCCCTTTGTGCAGGTGCTTCTGGCACAAAGCTGATCGTCAAATTCGCCGTTTTCCGCCCCCTCAAAAACGCATAAAAATACAAACACAGCGGCGCGTTCTGATCCGCTCCAACACTTCACAATGCGCTTCATTGTGTCAATCTGAAAACCAGTTTGTCAGTTGTCTGCGTAAGGTTTGATACGCGCACCAAGACTATTCGGTGCCAACTCATCAATCCCTCAGGAGACTTTTATGAAATCGACGATTCGTTCTGTCGCAGCCATTGCTTTGTCCGCAGTTTGCGCAAGTGTTGCTTTTGCCGGCACACCAACCGCCGGCGAGCGCAATATTGACGCCCTCAATTCGTGGTTTGATCCTGCCGCCACGCAGGCCACGAAATCCATGCCGACAAGCAGCAAACCAGCGCCTGCCATGCAACAGCCGACCTCAACGAAAACCGGCATGACGAAGACGGTCAACGAACGCGCCACCACGAACTCCGTTCGCAAGGAAGCAGACAGCGGCATGAACTAATCCTGCGTCTGATGCGGGCCAATCATTGCGATCGCTCGCAATACAATCGGTCAATCCACACAGGGTTGACCGATCATGTCTTTTCGCGGCCTCAATGTTCTCGGCACACCACTCAAGGATTGCAGCCACGACCCGGTGACCGGGTTCATGCGAACCGGTTGCTGCGAAACCGGACCGCATGACAGTGGATCGCACACTGTCTGCGCGATCATGACAGCAGAGTTTCTCGCATTCAGCAAATCGCGCGGCAACGATCTCTCGACGCCGGCACCGATGTGGGGATTTCCGGGTTTGTTGCCGGGTGATCGCTGGTGTTTGTGCGCGAGCCGCTGGCTCGAAGCCTATGGCGCCGGCTGCGCACCGCAAGTGGTGCTCGAGGCCACGCACGAGAAATCGCTCGACATCATTCCACTCGCCGCGCTCAAGGAGCACGCGCAAACGGTTGCGTCCTAGCGCGCGATCGCTCTGCGCTTACTCGATCTTCAGCCGGGCATCGGCGACCAGTTTCTTCCAGCCGTTGTAATCGTTTGCGATAAAGCTCGCCAGACGTTCCGGTCCGCCGGGCGTGAGATCAACGCCGTCCGCAGCCAGTCGTTCCTGCACGTCTTTTTGTGCGAGAAATTTCTGCACTTCCGCGTTCAGGCGCTGAATGATCGCTGCCGGCGTTCCCGCTGGCGCCACAATGCCCCAGTAGTTGTAAACCTCGGTGCCGTTGGCGCCCGCCTCCCTCAGCGTCGGCACGTCCGGCATCAGCGGTGATCGCCGTTCACCGGTCACGGCCAGCGCCCGCGCCTTGCCGGATTTGACGTGCGGCAGCACCGCCGGGATCGTACCGGTCAACAGCGCAATGGACCCGCCGAGCAGATCCGTCGTCGCCGGCGCGATGCCCTTGTACGGAACATGCAGGATTTCAGTACCGGTTTTCAGCTTGAACAGTTCCAGCGCCAGATGATTCACGCCGCCCGCGCCGGCGCTGCCGTAGGCAAGTTTTCCCGGATTCGCTTTGGCAAAGGCGATCATCTCGCGCATGCTGGCGAACGGAGCCTGGCTATTGGCAATCCACACCAGCGGCCCCGCAGCAATCAATGCGACCGGTGCAAATTGCTTCACCGGATCGTAGTTGGCAATCGCCGGCGTCGCGGCAGCGACCGTGGTGAACGGTGAGGCCACAAACAGGAGCGTGTAGCCATCTGCAGCGGCGCCAGCCACCGCCTGCGTTCCAATCGCGCCGCTGGCACCGACACGGTTATCGACCACCACCGGCTGTTTCAGCTGCTCTTCCAGTTTTTGTGCGGTAAAGCGGGCCACTGCGTCAGTTCCCGCGCCCGCAGCGAAAGGGACGATCAGCCGGATCGGATGGTCGGGATAGTCCGCGAAGGCCGTACAGCAGAGAAAGGCGGAAACGAGGGCGGAGAAAAGACGCATGGGGAACAGAAATTGAAATTGCGCGCGGATTGTAGCTGCGCTGTCCACCATCTTCGCGACACCTGCGTTACAGTGTCGCCAAACGCGGCTGCAGCGTTGCGCCTGATTTATTGCCTTGGGGTACGTGATGTCTGACCTGAACGATAGCGCCTTGTTGATCGCCTCGCCGCACGCGCATCTTGCCGTGCCGACGGATCGTCTGTCTTCGCTGCTGGCGCTCAAGCTCGTGCTCTCGCTGGGGCCGAAGTTCAACCTGCGTCGCGACATCAACGACGTGATGACACTCGCCGCGCGACATCTGGTCTGGCCGGTGTCGATCGCCCAGAAGGTGCAGAAATTCCTGAGCCTGCGCTGCGCCGAGATGCCCGCCTGGGCAGGCGTCGGCAAGTTGTCGGAGGAAGAATTCATCGCGCGGCACGGCGTCTGGAACGGCACCTATGACGACACCACCCTCTTCTATTACCTCGACGAGTTCTGCAAACAGAATGCGAAGGACGTGCTCGCGCTGTTTCAGGGCACTGTCGACGCGCTCGAAAAGGCGACCCGCGACACGCCGTTGCGCCTCACCGACAACATCGGCATGCTGGCAAAAGTGCTGTCGCTTAATGCTGCCGAGCGCACGCTGATCCAGTGCGCGGCGCTCGCCAAATGCACACGCGACCTGCGCCCCATCCTTGTCGACTGCAAGGCGGCAAGCGCTGCAGAAGCACACGCCATGCTCGGCGAGGTGGCGAAGGTTTCCGCCAACGACATTGCGGTCGCGCTGAAACCCGGCGGTCGCCTCGAATCCCTGGCTCTGATCGACACACCGATTGCCGAACACAACATCACCGATCTCGGCGATTTGATGCGGCTGTCGGACCGCCTGCTGCCGATTCTGCTGGAGCCTTACGAGAACGAAAGCGCGATGATGGCGGCGTTCACCAAGCCTTCGAAGCCATCCGACCTGACGCTTGCCGACTACCCGCACGTCGAGGCTGACGCGCGCTACCTCGCCGCACTGCTCAAGAGCGCCACCGAGCGCTCGGAAAAAGGCGTCAACGTGCTGATCTACGGCGCGCCGGGCACCGGCAAGACCGAATTCGCGAAAGTGATCACCGCGTTGTCCGGCGCCGAACTCTATGAAGTGGAATGTTTCGACCGCGAAGGCCAAAGCCTTAACGGCAAGGAGCGTTATCGCTCGCTGCAGGTGTCGCAATCCTTTCTGAAAGGTCGCGGCAATACCGTGCTGCTGTTCGATGAAGTGGAAGACGTGTTCCCGAGCAATCCGTCGGAAATGCTCAACATGTTCCTCGCCGATGATCATCATCGCGGTAGCGTAAATGGCAAGGCCTGGGTCAACCAGACCCTGGAGAACAACCCGGTGCCAACGATCTGGATTTCCAATTCGATCAGCCAGATCGATCCGGCCTATCGCCGCCGTTTCCAGTTTCATCTCGAACTCAAGAATCCGCCACAGAACGTGCGCGCCAACATCACGCGCAAGCACCTGGCCGGGCTCGATGTGAGCCCGGATTTCGTGGAAAAGCTCGCCACGCGCCGCACGCTGACGCCCGCGCAGATCCACGCGGCTGCGCGCTTCGCGCAGCTGACCTATGGCAAGGTCGAAGGCCAGGTGGATGACAGTGTCGAAGCGCTGATGCTCAAGCAGCTTGAGCGCAGCGACGAGGCGCTGGGCCACACGGAAGAAAGCGACAAGTCGCAATACCGTCCGCTGGTGACAACCTACGATTTGTCATTGCTCAACATCGAAACACGGCATCCGGTTGAAAAAATCATCAACGCGCTCAAGAGCAAAGGCGCAGGCACGCTCTGCTTCTTCGGGATGCCGGGCACCGGCAAGACCGCGCTCGGTGAACACATCGCGAAGTCCATCGAACGTCCGCTGATCATCAAGAAGGCCAGTGACCTGATGAGCAAGTACGTCGGTGAGACCGAGCAAAACATGGCTGCCATGTTCAAGGAAGCCGAGCAGGAGAAAGCCGTACTGCTGCTCGATGAAGCCGACAGTTTCCTGCAGAACCGCGCACTGGCGCAACGCAGCTACGAAGTCACGGAAGTCAACGAAATGCTGCAGGGCATGGAGCGCTTCAAGGGCGTCTTCATCTGCACCACCAACCTCTTCGACCGCATCGACGAGGCGGCGCTGCGCCGCTTCACCTTCAAGATCCAGTTCAAGCCACTCACGCGTGAACAGCGCGAGAAGATGTTCGTGACCGAGGCGCTGGACGGTAATACGGCGAATCTGACCGGCCAGTTTGCCGACCGTCTGAACAAACTGCAAATGCTGACGCCGGGTGACTTCGCAGCCGTCAAACGTCAGATCACGCTGCTCGACGAGACGATGACGCCGGATGAGTTCCTCGCTCAACTGGAGCAGGAACACAAGGTGAAGCCGGACATCAAGTGGGCTCGGAGTATTGGCTTTTAGCGGTCCGGCTTCGCTTCGT
>CAYMSY010000051.1:5845-13452 GCA_964393195.1 uncultured Alcaligenaceae bacterium
CCGGACATCAAGTGGGCTCGGAGTATTGGCTTTTAGCGGTCCGGCTTCGCTTCGTCGCAAAGGGGGCGGGCCTTCGGCCTTGTCCCGCTGCGCGGGCCCCTTGGCTCCTTGCACCCGGACACCAACTGGACCCGGAGTGTTGGCTTTTAGCGGTCCGGCTTCGCTTCGTCGCAAAGGAGTAGCCGCATTCAATACGGCAAATTCTGATACAGCTTTTCATTGAAATGACCATTTCAATGGGCATACAGCAACTTTTGACTAAAAGTCGACTTTATGCGTTTTTCAGCACTGAGCCCTTATTGAATGACATTTTCATAAAGAAGCTGTGTTGCTATCAGCGCGTCGACGCGGCCGCAATCACCGTCTCAAACAGCACTTTTCCACGGCTGTCCTGATAGCTGACGCCGAGGCTGTTCGCCGCTGCGTCGTAGCGCAGCATGCCGAAGTTGAAATCCTCGCCAAACACGAAATGCGGGCCCTTGCTGTGGCGTTCGCGCGCCTCTGGCGTCTTGTCGAACGTGCGAAACGTCGCCAGCGGTCCGGCCATGAATTCGTGAATGCCCGTGCGCTTGCTGCTCCAGTCGCGCGCAAAGTGATAGTCCGCCGAAATCATCACTACGTTGTCAATGTGCTCCTGCTTGATGTAGGCCACGATCTCGTCACGCTCGGTCTTGTAGTTGCCCCAGGCGTCCTGGCTTGAGCCATGAAACGGCACCGAGGTCGCCACAATCTTGAAGGTCGCCCGCGACCGTTTGAGCGTATCGAGAAACCACTGCTTCTGGCGCGTGCCGAGCATGGTCTTTTCCGGACCGTCGACGAGCGCCTGAACACTGCGGAAGCGACGCGTATCGAGCACGATCAGATCAACCTGTGGCGACAGCGAAAACGCGCGATAGAGCCCCGTCTTTTCCACCGTCTCACACGGCCAGTATTCACGGAACACCTGCTCGGCGACCGGCAATTGCGACATGCCGCCGTGCGCATCGTTCTGGATCTCGTGATCGTCCCATATCGCATAGGTCGCGCATTGCGCCATGAACGCCTGCAGCGGGCGATCCGCGCGAATGCGGGAATGCTTGTGGCGGTAGTGTTTGATGGTCGGCGAAAACTCACGCTTGGGAATGTCGGCGTACACCGTATCGCCCAGATGCACAAAGAAATCCGGTTTTGCCGCAGTCATCACGTCAAAGATCGCGAACGGCTTGTACTTCTCTTCCATGTCGCCCGAAAACGCCAGCGAGAAGTTCTGGCCCGCCCTGCGTACCGTGTTGAAACGTGCCAGCTCGGAGACTGCGGCATCGTCGGCGTACACGCGGTAGTGCACGGTCGCGCCCGGTGGCAGGCCGTCCAGCCGCAGGTGACTCGTGAAATCGGCGGTTTTGTCGAGGACGAGTTCGGCGCTGCGGTTGACAAGCGTGTCTGGCGCCGCGCCCCAGCGCACGTGTACGCGCGTCGCCTCGTTGGCAGAGATCCAGATCAGTGCATGGGCGCCATGAACGTCAAACGCCGCCGGTGCGAATGCGAGCACGCCGGCGCTGGCGCGCGGCATCGACGCAGCGAGCGGCAAAGCGCCAACGCTTGCCACCGCGCGCAGGAGACGGCGCCGGTCTGGTCGGCTCGGGTAGCCGTGATCACGATCAAAGGTCATGGTTAATGTCAAAATTCAAGGATGAAAAGAACATCTCGCAGGGATGGCACGATTATCGGTCAGTGCCACATCTTCTCTGTCCGTCTGCCTTGAAGTACGCAACCCGTTCCACCTTCCTCGTCGCAGCGCTGGTCGTTGTGGCCAGCATGCTGATTGCGCTGTTGCTGCAGCTTGGCCTGCTCGGTGCACTGAAAGGCGCCGGCAGTACAAACGACATTGCGCTCGCACCTGTTGCCAACGTTCAGGCGGTGAAATCTGCTGACAAATCCGCAGACAATGGCGGTCTGCTCTATGACACCTCGCGCGGACCGGCCGTCGCACAGGCACGCTCGATTCAGCTCGCGGCGAACGACGTGCTCGCGGTCACACTGCGCACCAGTGATGTCACAGGCGAGGTTCGCGGGATATTCGGCTGGCTCTCGACGCGTGACTTGCGGCGATCGGCGTCGACTCCCATCCCGGTCGCTGCCGGCGCCGAGCCGCGCACGACGACACTTCTGTTGTCCGGACATCCACGCTGGCGGGACACACTGCCGCAGATTGGCCTCGGCTTTGAAGGTCGTTTCGGACAGCCCGGTGGTGTTCTGGTTCGCGAATTTGAACTGGTCCCCGCCAATCTCTCCGGCGGCGCCGAACTGCTGGCCAGCGCCTGGTTTGGGCGCAATGTGAGCATCATCAAGCCACCCGAATCGGCGAGCCGCCTGCTGCCACTTGCGCTCTGGTTCGTGGTCGTCTGTGCGCTGTCGGTCGCGGCGCTGGTCGTGATCTACCGGCGTTCGCCCGCCCGCCGCGCAGCGTCGCTGCAAGCCGTGGTTGCGCTGCTCGCCGTTCTCGCCGTCGCCCTGACGCTGCTCAACAATCAATGGCCCGGCGGCTCGGCCGCTGCACTCGCCGCGATCGCAGCGATGGCCATGCTGTGGCTCATTGAGCCGCTGCCGCAGGTGGCCCTGTCGCAAACAAGACGCTGGCTGCTGGCCGGAGCGATGGCCGTCGTCTGCGTGGTCGCCTCCCCCTGGGTCGCGCCGGTCGCCGCCGTTCCCGCGCCGATTCTTCTGATCAATCAATGGCGACCGGGCGCCTGGGGCCGCTGGGCAGCACTCGCGCTCGCGGCACCCGCACTCGCCGTGTGCGCAATTGCGCAGAAACTGGTGACCGGTCCGGCACTGTTCGCCACGCTGGCGGACCCAACGGCGGCACTGGCTTCCGTGGCCACAAGTTCCGCCGGCCTTCCGGGATTCGCGGCAGGGTTGCTCGCTGCGCATCACTTCTGGCCCGCCCCGGCACAAACGCGTCGCTGGTCAGTTGCGGCCGGTGCGGCAGCCGGCTGGGCCTTGACCGGCGCCATGCTGGTGGTGACCGTTCCGGCCATTGCCTCGCGCGTCAGCGACCAGACCACGATGGTGTGCCTCTTCCTGCCGTTTCTGGCCTGCCTGTTGCTCGCCGTACGGCCGAAATTCACCGAAGTTGCGGCGTCCTTCACCGACACCGAGGTCGTACCGGCGAAGTCGGAGGAAGATATTTCTGCGCAGGCGCTGGCCCTGCTTGAAAGTCATGCAGAACGCGTCCGCAACATGCTGGCGCAGGGCAAGACCGGTGCCGCCCGCGCTGCCGTCACCCAGATGCAGATGATCGCGGCGCAGGCGCGGATGACCGGCCTCGCCGACCTGCGCGTATCGCTCGCCAACGGCGACCTCATAGCGGCAGAAAAAGCAGCCGCCGTATTGCGCTCAAAAGACGCTCTCACCGCCACGGAGGCCGACGCCTTGCTTGAACTGGCGCATCGCCAGGATCAGCAACAACAGGTTATCGAACTCGCGCCCCTTGCGAGCCGCAACGAGGGCAACACCCGCGCGCTTGCGCTGGCGCAGTTGCGCACAAGCGGTCCTTCCGCAGCACTGACGGTCCTGTCGCAATGGCCGGACGAGACTACCTTCGCGCGGGAAATAGCCGACTTGCATCTGCTTGGTGATGATCTTGCCAATGCGCAGCAGGCGATGGTCAACACCGGCATTTCGCTGGGCGACCCGATCGGTCAGGCCTATGTTGCACGCATGGGCCTGCGCGCGCAGGGACCAGTGGCGCAGGCTGAAGGCATCGCGCAGCTTGCGTTGTGGCATCCGCAGGTAGGCGCCGCTCAGGCCGCACAAGGTGAACTTCTGATGCGTCAGGGCAATCTTGCCGGCGCCCGTGCGCGCTTCCTGCTGGCGATGAAGCTTGATCCCTTGTTGTGGCCATTGCAGAAACACCTGCAGGTCATCGATGCGCAAGTACCCGCAGAAACCACCGTGTAATTGGTTCCGTCGCATGATGCCGACGGCGTCATGCGCTACGCTTGCGGCATGGCTACACGACTCCTGCTTTATTTCGCCCACGCCATTGACCATCTGGCGCTGTTGATTTTCGCCACTGCGGTCAGCGCCATCGCGCTTGATTTCGGTATCGCGCGCTGGGAAGACCTGATGCCTTACGCGACTGGCGCATTTGTCATGTTCGGTATCGCGTCTTTGCCTGCCGGTCGTTATGGCGATCTTTGGGGGCGGCGCGCCATGATGCTGGTGTTTTTCTTTGGCATGGGCGTTTCGCTCTTGCTGGTTGCGCTGACGCAATCGCCGCTGCAAATGGGCATCGCGCTGACGCTGATGGGCGCGTTTTCCGCGATCTACCACCCGGTCGGCATTCCAATGCTGCTGCAGAACGCCCCCAAGGCCGGCGCCGTGATCGGTGTCAACGGTCTCGCCGGCAACCTGGGGATCGCCTTCGCCGCGCTGCTAACCGGTTTTCTGGTCAAGCACATTGGCTGGCGTGCGGCGTTTGTCGTTCCCGGCGTGATTTCACTGTTGCTGGGTGTCTATTTCGCGATGACCGTGCCGCGCGAAACCTCATCGCCGGCCGCACGTCGCGGCAGCAAACTCCTGCAGATTGATCACGCCACGGCCGTCCGTGTGTTCGCGGTGCTGACCTGCACCACCACGCTGGGCAGTCTCATCTTCAATTTCACGACCAATGGCAATGGTGAACTGCTGCGCGAACGCATCGCCGCCATTGCCAGCGACCCCGCCACGCTGGGTCTGCTGCTGGCCGGTGTGTACGCCATCGCCTCCGTGGCGCAGGTCATCGTCGGCCGCCTCATCGACCGCTTTCCAATCAAGCGCGTGTTTCTGCCAATCGTAGCGGCGCAGGTCGTCTGCTTCGTGCTCGCAGCGCAGGCCGAAGGCTGGCTGTTTTATGTGTTTGCGATCGCCTACATGACCTTTGTCTTCGGCGCGATTCCGTTCACCGATGCCATCATCGCGCGCTTCGTGGATGACAGCATGCGCTCACGTGTGGCGGGTCTGCGCCTTGCCGTGAGTTTTGGCTTTTCTTCGCTCGCCGTGTGGGCGCTTGGGCCATTCGTCAAGGCGAGCGGCTTCACCACGCTGCTGCTGACGATGGCGGTTATCGCATCACTGACGACGCTGGCAGTGTTCTTCCTGCCCGCGCACGATCCGGAGCCGATGACCGCTTAGGACGCGCTGACGCGCCCTAGTACGTGCACGTCAACTGGCGATTGACGCGGGCATTGACCCATTTCATGTCGCGTCCCTGCACCGCCGCAGTCCGGCCTTTCGGCCCGTAGTAGTTGAAGCGCTGGTTAAAGTTCGCCACCACAAAAATGTCACCGGCCAGCTTCGCGCTGCGCACACAGGCCACGACCGCCTTGTACCAGCCGGCCTGACTTGATGCGTCCGAGTTGAAGAAATTGGGGCTAATGACCACCATCACGGTGCTGACATCGCCCTGGCGGGTGTGCGCGACCGGATAGGTGACCGTTTCCTTCGCCGCTGCCAACACAGGCAGCAACAACGCCAGGGCCGGGATGAGCTTCAGTTTCACAATGTCCCCTCAGGCTTTTCGCCACTATTTGTTGTCCGCACCACTACGGCCGGCCGAGCATCAAGTATGCACTGCGGCGTTTGCCACTGGCGTGACCGTAGCCAATATAGAACGGACCGAGCGAGGTATCCAGCCCGAGAAAGACGCTGCCGCCAAACAGCGACCGCTCCAGCGTGACGTCGTTGTTCGGTGAATCAATGCGCCCTACCTCCAGCGAGCCGCCAGCGTAAATGCCGCGGCCGAACGCCGGCATGTCGCCAATCCGTCGGAAGGCCATGATGCGGCCGAGCGCAACCTGATCGCCGCGCATCTCGGCAGCACGCAACCCTGAAAGCTGCAGGAATCCGCCGAGCTCAAAGTACGGATAGGCGCTGGGCGCCTTGCTGTAAAGGCCACCAAATTTGAGGGCAACGTCAACGGTGTTCGCGCCAAACGTATGCGCGTATTCGGACGACCACTGATATCGCGAAAACGCGGTCGTCGCGCCGAACGCTGGCAATGCCCGTTGAAAGCTTGCCTCGACGCGGTAACCGGCGCGGGCAAATGCCGCTGAATCACGCTGGTCGATCACTGCACTGACGTGAAAACCGGAGTCGATTGACTTGAGTCCGGTGACGTTGAGCGGCGCGACCTTCGGCGAAATACTGACCCGTTCGTAAAACGGCCCGACGCGCAGCTCGCCATAGCGGCCGAAAGCAGTGCCAAGATCAAACCAGACGCGGGTATCGACACCGGCGAAGGTGGCCAGCGCGCGGCTGGTGGAACCATCGGGCAATTGCAGGCTGATCTCGGCGATGCGACGTTCGCGCTCGCCGCCAACACTCGCGAACAACGTCTCGGTCGCCTGCAGCGGCTGGTAGAACTCGGTCGACAGCCGCTGCGTGCGGCCGATCTGCAGCTCGTTGCGCCATTCACCGCCATAGCTATTGAGCCAGCGCCGCGTGTGGTTGCCGATCAGGTTGAACGCACCTTCACCACGGAAATCGGTGCCCAGACTGAGGCCGAAGCGGAAGTAGTTCGGCCCCCACGGCTTTTCCTGTACATGCACCAGCAGCACATTGCGGTCGCGCTCGGTGACCAGCCGGTAGTCGAGCCGTTCAAAGTCGCCGCGCCCCTGCAGCCAGGCCAGATCGCGCTCGATCTGGCGGCGGCTGAACGGTGCGCCCGGTGTCACCGACAGCTGCGCGCGGATGACGTCGGCAGTGGTGTATTCCGTTCCCTCGATGCGCACTTCGTCAATCCGCGACGGCGTAGCGACGCGGCGCTGCACGGCGAGCTGCTGCACGTAATCCGACGGCGCCAGCGCATAGTTCGACAGCAACGGCAACACGCCGCGCGTCGCCTCGGCGCCGCGTGCGATGGCGTCGGCGCCCAGCTTGAAATCCATCGACGTGACTTGGGCCAGGTCGGGCACGATCAACACATCCGTCGACTTGAGCGAAGCGATCGAGGTGCGCACGTTCTGCTCGGTCAGGATATTGAGCATCTGCATGCCGATGCCCAGGATCGAGCCCAGCTCTTCGCGCGGCAGCAGCGGCGTGCCGATATTGACCGCAATCACGATGTCGGCGCCCATCTTGCGCACCACGTCCACCGGCAGGTTGTCGACCAGACCACCGTCAACCAGCAGCTTGCCGCCGATCTCCACCGGCGCGAACGCGGCGGGTACGCTCATGCTGGCGCGCATGACGGCCGCCAGCTCGCCATGTTCGAACACCACGGCTTCGCCCGACACCAGATCGGTCGCCACCGCACGAAACGGAATCGGCATGCGGTCGAACTGCACTTCACCGGGCACGCCCTCGGTGAGCCGTTTCAGCATCGTCTCCAGCCCCGACGAGCCAACGGCCGCACGCGGTGCACGCAGTCCGCCGTCGCGCATTCCGATCTCGATCGGAATCGACAGCCGCAAGTCGTCTGCCTTGCGCCGCAGCGAGAGCTCTTCACGCGGCGGCCGGTCGGCGAACATCGCGTCCCAGTTCATCGCCAGAATGCGCCGCTCCAGTTCGGCCGGCGTCATGCCGCTTGCGTAGAGCCCGCCAACGATGGAGCCCATGCTGGTGCCGGCGACGAAATCAACCGGAAT
>CAYMSY010000052.1:0-13364 GCA_964393195.1 uncultured Alcaligenaceae bacterium
AACTCGCGACCTCAACCTTGGCAAGGTTGCGCTCTACCAACTGAGCTACTCCCGCAACGAAATAAATTATAGCGCATTTGCAGAATGCTGCAAATGCACATCGCTCGCTACAGAACTTTGGCGATTGCCTCGGCGACGTAGTTAACGTTCTTGTTGTTAAGGGCGGCAACGCAGATGCGACCGGAATCGACCGCGTAGACGCCGAACTCGTTGCGCAGACGATGCACCTGATCCTTGTTCAGTCCGGAATACGAGAACATGCCGCGCTGGGTCAGGATGTTTTCGAAATTGGCGTTGGGTGCAAGGCGCTTGAGCGCGGCATGCAGCGCGACGCGCATCGACTTGATGCGATTGCGCATGTCACCAAGTTCTTTTTCCCAAAGCGCGCGCGCCTCCGGGTCCGTAAGCGCCGCCGCCACGACCGCGCCACCATGCGTCGGCGGGTTGGAGTAGTTGGTGCGGATGACCAGCTTCAATTGCGAGAGCACTCGCGCTGCTTCGTCCTTGTCGGCCGCTACGACGGACAGGGCACCAATGCGCTCGCCGTAGAGCGAAAACGACTTCGAGAACGAGCTGGAGACGAAGATCGGCCCCGGCGTTTCGGCAAAAAGCTTGACCACAGCGCCGTCTTCGGTGACGCCATCGCCAAAGCCCTGATACGCCATGTCCAGGAATGGCACAAGACCTCCGGCGCGAACCGCCGCAGCAATTTCCCTCCACTGAGCTAGCGTCGGGTCCACCCCGGTGGGGTTGTGACAGCAGGCGTGAAGTACAACGATACTGCCAGACGGCATGGCTTTGACCGCAGCGAGGAAGCCTTCAAAGTTGAGGCTGCGGGTTGCTGCGTCGTAATAGGCGTAGTCGCGAACCTCAAAGCCCGCGCTGGTAAACAGCGCGCGATGGTTTTCCCAGCTCGGGTTTGAGATGTAGACGACGCTTGCCGGCGAGACGCGTTTCAGGAAATCAGCACCGACCTTGAGCGCGCCCGTACCGCCCACTGCCTGCACCGTGACGGCGCGGCTGTTCTTTACGATTTCCGAATCAGCGCCAAACACCAACGCCTGCGTTGCCTTGTCGTACGCGGCAATCCCGTCAATGGGCAGGTAACCGCGAGGCGAGGCCTTTTCAGCCATTGCCAGTTCCGCGCGCTTGACGCACTCAAGCACCGGAATCTTGCCGTTCTCGTCGGTGTAAACGCCGACGCCCAGATTCACTTTGTTGGGATTGGGGTCTGCGTTGAATGACTCGTTGACGCCAAGGATTGGGTCACGAGGCGCCATTTCGACGTGAGAGAAGAGAGCGGCTGCGGCAGGAAGAGGGGCGTTCACAGGGTTTGGTCGAGAGTTTGAAACAGAATTGAATTTTAACGGGCGTGGTCTCACGCGGGTAGTTTCACGGTTGCCAAATGCGCATAACGCTTTCCACTTTTGGAAGATGCTTCCACCTTGTGGGGGTATGCACGTGCGCCGACCCGCAGCTGCGCGCCCTTGACGGCCATACCGGGTTTTCCATAGCACGGAAATATTGTTGTCTCCATAGAATGGACGCTCTAAGTTGATCTGATACGGTTGCGTCCGAAATTTTGATTAACTTTTCGTTGGTTCATAAGGAGGCTCTAGTGAAATTTTGTTTGAAACCTGCTGCTCTGGCAGTTGCGTCGGTGTGTTTGTTTGCGGGCGCTGCGAGCGCTCAGAATGTCAAGGTTGCATTCATTGAAGGCATGTCGGGACCGTTCGGCGGTGTGGGGCAGAATCAGCTCAAGCATTTTCAGTACGCAGCAGAGCGTTTCAGCGGCAAACAGGCCAATAGCGGCGTCACCGTCGAGATCGTGCCGATGGACTCGAAAGGCAGCCCCCAGGAGGCGCTGGCACTGCTCAAGAAAGCGACCGATGATGGCATCCGTTTCATCACTCAGGGCAATGGTTCCAACGTCGCAGGTGTGCTGATTGACGCGGTCAACAAGCACAACGAGCGCAATCCAGGCAAGGAGGTTGTGTTCCTCAACTACGCCGCCATTGACCCTGATTTCACCAACGCCAAATGCTCGCCCTGGCACTTCCGCTTCGACGCAGGCGTCGACATGAAGCTCGAAGGGCTGACCAACTACATGAAAGATGAGAAGGCGATCAAGAACGTCTACATCATCGGCCAGAACTACTCATTCGGACAGCAGGTCTCGAAGTTCACCAAGGAAATGCTCGCCAAGAAGCGCCCGGACGTGAAGATCGTCGGTGACGAATTGCATCCGCTGGGGCAGGTCAAGGATTTTGCACCCTATATTGCGAAGATGCAGGCCGCCAATGCGGATGCCGTTGTTACTGGCAACTGGGGCGCCGATCTCGCGCTGCTGGTTCGCGCTGCCAACGCCGCCGGCTTCAAGGGCCGCTTCTACACGTTCTATGCAGGTGTGATTGGTACCCCGACGGCAATCGGCGCGGCCGGCGCAGATCGTGTTTCGATGGTCTCGTACTGGCATCCGAACTCGGATCAAAGCCAGTTCGAAAGTATCTACACCGGGTTCAAGCAAAAATTCAACGAAGAGTTCTATACAGTCGCTGCCGTTAACGCGGTACGGTTCCTCGTCGCTGGTGTCGAAAAGTCCAAGAGCACTGAAGGCGCCAAGGTGGCCAAGGCAATGGCCGGAATGAAGATGAAGGGCGCGTCGGGCGAGGACATCGAACTGCGCGCGACCGACGGAGCGATGCAACAGGCGCTCTATGTTGTGAACTGGACCAAGTCGGGTGGACCTGGCGTCAAATTCGACGCGGAAAACACCGGATACGGCTTCAAGACAGTGCGCTACTTCATGCCGAGTGAAGCTTCCGCTCCGACCACCTGCAAGATGCCGAAGCGCATCTAGTGCGTTAGTCGCATCGTTCCAGACCAAGCCACGGGCGGCGCAAGCCACCGTGGCTTTCTTTTCGACCGCAAGTAGCAATCATCGTACTTGGGGACTAAACTGGTATTTCCGCAGCATGCGAGCGCACAGGCGCGAGGGGGCAGCTTGGAGTTTTTTACGATGTCGGTGCTGAACGGCGTGAGCTACGGCCTCCTGCTGTTCATGCTTTCCGCCGGACTGACTTTGATTTTTTCAATGATGGGCGTGCTCAACTTTGCGCACGCCAGTTTCTACATGTTGGGTGCCTATCTGGCATACCAGGTTTCCGAATGGTCAAATTTCTGGGTGGCATTTGTTGTGGCGCCCATGTTGGTGGCCGTCCTTGGCGGATTGTTTGAACGCACTATCCTGAGAAAAACTCACAAGTTCGGCCACGTTGCCGAGCTCCTGGTGACTTTCGGCCTGTCCTTTGTGGTTCTGGAAATTGTGCAGCTGATCTGGGGCCGCACGGCCGTTGACTACAAGGTTCCGCAGTCGCTGGATGGCGCGTTGTTCAAGCTGTACAGCTCCAGTTTTCCCGAGTATCGGGCCTTCATGATGCTGGTGGCGATCGGCATGCTTGCGGGGCTGTTTCTCGTGCTCAAGAAAACGCGCATCGGCCTGGTCATTCAGGCTGCATTGACGCATCCTGAAACCACCGAAGCGTTGGGACATAACGTTCCGCGCGTCTTTGCGCTGGTGTTTGCGGGAGGGACGGCGCTGGCCGGGCTGGCAGGTGTGATTGGCGGTAACGCATTTATTACCGAGCCAGGAATGGCGCAGGCCGTCGGTGCGATTATTTTCGTTGTCGTCGTCGTTGGCGGAATGGGTTCACTTGCCGGCGCGTTGATCGCGTCCATTCTGATCGGGCTCATGCAAACGTTCGCTGTCGGTCTCGACTGGTCGTTTGGTGGCGGGTTGCAGTCACTGGGCATTGACGTTACTCCAGAAACCTTCGGATATCCGGTATGGAAACTTAAACTGTCTCAGGTAGCCCCGATCCTGCCTTATCTGTTGCTGGTGGTCATGCTGGTGGTTCGGCCCAAGGGCATTTTGGGGACGCGCGATGACTAGTACCGCCATGAAACCGATGCATTTCAAACCGCTCAACGGCGTGCGAATCGTCGTCTGGAGCGCATTCGCCCTGATTCTTGTGGTGTTGCCATTGTTTGCGCAGTCAAGCTTTGCGCTGACACTTCTGTGTCTGACCGGCATCGCGGCCGTTGCCTGCATGAGCTACAACATGCTGCTTGGTCAGGCGGGGATGTTGTCGTTCGGCCATGCTGTCTACACCGGGCTGGGTACGTTCGTTGCGATTCATGCCATGAACAAGATCGCTGGCGGCTGGCCGCTGCCGATGTGGATGATTCCACTGGTGGGCGGGCTGGCTGGCCTCGCGTTCGGCGCGCTGTTCGGATACGTGACTACACGCAAGTCAGGCACGCCATTTGCCATGATCACACTTGGTGTTGGCGAGCTCGTATTTGCCGCTGCGTTGATGTTTCCGGAGTTTTTCGGAGGCGAAGCAGGTATCAACGCAAACCGCACAGCGAGCCAAGGCTGGCTGAACGACATCGGCTTGACGTTCGGACCACAGATTCAGGTCTATTACCTGATCGCGATCTATCTGTTCGCCTGTACCGCGGCGATGTATGCCTTCACGCTGACGCCGCTTGGGCGCATCGCCAATGCCGTGCGCGACAACGCCGAGCGTGCTGAATTCGTTGGTTACGATACCCGGTGGGTGCGTTACCTGATCGTAATGGCGTCCAGTTTCTTTGCCGGAATCGCCGGCGGCCTCACGGCCATCAACGTGGAAGCGGCCACCTCGGATCTGCTGCACGGCATACGCTCTGGCGGCTACTTGCTGTTTACTTTCCTCGGGGGTGTCGGGTTCTTCTTTGGCCCGATCATTGGTGCGGTGCTGCTGATTTTTTCGTTGGTCGTACTTTCCGAGTTCACCAAGGCCTGGCAGCTTTATGTCGGCATCGTGTTTCTGATCATGGTGGTGTACGCGCCCGGCGGATTTTCGGCGCTTATCATGCTCAATCTTCGCCGCGTGAAGTACGGTGAATGGCGCAAGATGCGCTGGCCCTATGCGGGTATGCTGTTTTTTGGGCTTATCGCCCTGTGGGGTTTCGCTGCTCTGGTGGAAATGGCATACCAGATTCAGGTGGCTGCCGGTTCGGGTTCGACGCTGACAGTAGCGCGCATCCCGCTGGACGCTGCAAGTGCCACCTCCTGGGTAGTTGCGGGCGTCGTACTGCTTGTTGGCGGTTTTGGCTTTGAAGTTTGGCGTCGCAAGTTCCGCAAAGTGTGGGACGACGGTGAAGAGCGGATCGCCGAGGCGATCAAGAAAGCGGAGGCCGCCATCGTATGAGCACCATTGCACTTGAACTCAGCGGCGTCAAGAAATCATTCGGGAAAACCGAAATCATTCGTGGCGTCAATCTGGCTGTCAACAAGGGCGAGCGCGTCGCCGTCATTGGCCCCAACGGCGCCGGAAAGAGCACCCTGTTTAATCTGATCAGCGGACGCTTTGAGCCCACCAGTGGCAGCATCCGATTGCACGGCGAGGAGATCACGGGGAAGCGTCCGTATGAAATCAGCCGCCGTGGGCTGGCCCGCAGTTTCCAGATTACCAACATCTTTTCACGGCTTTCAGTGTTTGAGAACCTTCGCTGTGCGGCGTTGTTTGCCAGCGGTCAAAAGTACAGCTTCTGGAAACCTCTGTCGAAACTGGATGAACTGAACGACAAGACCGAGGCCTTGATGGCATCGATTGAACTCAAGCGCCGACGGGACGTTCCGGCATCGTTGCTGACGTATTCGGAGCAGCGCGCGCTTGAAGTCGGGATCACCATTGCCGGCGGTGGCGATGTCATCCTGCTGGATGAACCGACCGCCGGCATGAGCCATTCGGAGACGGATCGGTTCGTTCATCTGATCCGCAACGTCACGGTGGGCAAAACCTTGCTGACCGTAGAGCATGACATGGGCGTGGTGTTCGGACTGGCCGACCGAATCGCTGTGCTGGTTTATGGCGAGGTGATCGCCTTTGACACACCCGATCGTGTGCGTGCGGATCCCAAAGTGAAAGAGGCCTATCTGGGCGCAGTACTGGATGCCGAGGGAGCAACAGCATGAGCGATAGCAACAACGCTCTGGAAGTGAAAGAACTCCACGCTTTTTATGGCAAGAGTCATATCCTGCAGGGCGTCAATCTTCACGTCAAAGAAGGAGAAATCGTAGCGCTTCTGGGCCGCAACGGCGCCGGCCGCTCGACTACGGTCAAGGCCATCATGGGCATGGTTGACAACCGTGGAGAAGTGCTTTGGCGTGGCAAGAATATTTTGGGACTCAAGGCCTATGAAATTGCCCATCTCGGTCTCGGTTACGTGCCAGAAAGCCGGGACATCTTTCCGAAACTGACAGTGCATCAGAACCTGCTGCTGGGGGAAAAAGGCGGCAAGAAGCAGAGCCGGTGGAGCACCGAAGACATGTACAAGATGTTTCCCCGGCTGCGCGAGCGCCAGCATACGGAAGCCGGCGTGCTGTCGGGGGGAGAACAGCAGATGCTGACCCTTTGCCGGACGCTGATGGGGGATCCGGACCTGATCATGATTGACGAACCAACCGAAGGTTTGGCGCCGGCGATCGTGCAACTGGTGGCCGAATACCTCAAGGAGCTCAAACGCCGCGGCATTTGTGTGATCCTGGTCGAGCAGAAGCTTGCTATCGCATTGCAAATATCGGATCGCGTTTACGTCATGGGTGACCGCCGCATCGTGTTTGAAGGAACGCCGGATGAGCTCAAGGCCAACTCCAACATTCGCAAGGAGTGGCTGGAAGTTTAGGGCGGTGGCCTCGTGGGTTAACTTGAGGTCGTCGTGGCTGCCGTTGCTATGCAGCTACGGCGCTGGCGGCCGCAGCCAGTCGGGAGAGGCGCACGGGTTTGTGCACCGCGTAGCCCTGTGCATAGTCAACACCGTATTCGACCAGTTTTTCGAGGATCTGCGGTGATTCCACCCATTCCGCGACGACCTTCATGCCCAGCGTGTGACCGATGTCCGTCATTGACTTGACGATCGCCTGATCACTGGGACTGGTCAACAGATCCTTCACGTAGCTGCCATCGATTTTCATGGTGTCAATCGACAGCCGCTTGAGATGTGCGTAGGACGTAAAGCCGCTGCCAAAGTCATCGAGCGAAAAACCGCAGCCGTAGCGATGTATGTCGGTGATGAATTGCTCGGCGGCTTCGAAGTCGCGAATTGCAGCCGTTTCCGTGATTTCAAAGACAATTTTGTGAGCCGGGAAGTTGCTGCGGGCAAGCTCTTGTCGCAGGAAACGCATGACATCAGGATGGCGCAGCGACGGAACGGACAGGTTGATGGCAAGACCTGCAATGGAGTCCATGATCATCCAGTTGTCACTGATCCACTGGAATGCCTGCCGCAATACCCAGAGATCTATCTCATGCGATCGACCCAGCCGTTCGAGCGCGAGAATGAAGTCGTAAGGCTGCGCGTTGCTGTCCCAGGTGGACTCGATGCCCAGCAATATCTCGTAGTACGGCAATGCTGACGTGTCGACGCCAATCGGGGTCACCATCTGTGCGCGCAGGTACAGCGCATCACTTGCCAGCAGCGCGTCTGCACGACCGGCCCAGGCGAGCAACGCTTCCTCACCGCGAAGTTCGGCGTTACTCGGCTCGTACTCCTGCAGGCGATTGCGCCCGATGGCTCTCGCGGCGAGACAGGCGGCATCAACCCGGCGCAGCACCTCGTCGGCACCGCATTGTCCGGCCCCAAAGCTGGCCACCCCGGCAGACACGCCGATACTGAAACTGTGCTGCTCAAACTTGAAGTGATAGTCGGCGACACTTTGCAGCAGTTCGTTCATCGCCCGCAAGCCCGCAGTCCGGCTCAGGTGCGGCATGACGATTGCGACCGTGTCTTCCCTGAACATCGCGTGGACACAATCGGCGGGAAGTCGCTTTTTGATGTGCTCGACGAGTGTTTTGGCCAAAGACTCCACGGCATCTACGCCGCAGCTCGATGAAATCGCCCGGAACTGGTCGAACTCAAGCATGCCCACCACGTGATGGTCACCGCCTCCGGTTGCAGACTCCAGCTCGTGGAGACGTTTCAGCAGCCCCTTGCGATTCAGCAACCCGGTCGGCGCATCATGGTCGTTGCGCGCAATGGAGGCGGAATAGGCCTCACTGAGCAGCACGGCCTCCGAGCGGTCAAGCAGTGGTGTATCCAGGCTCTCGCGTGACCGCACGGTGCCGCTTGCCAGCTGGCGCCGAAAGTCGGCGGTGGTCATTTCCAGCCGGTTGCTTGCCGACCGGTTGACGAAGCCGCTATAGCCGGTCGATACGCTCGTCCAGATGACTTGAACTGGAACCCATTTGTGTTCCACCTGCATGTCCCACCACTCGCCAACTTTAAGTCCGGCCGTTGTCAATGCAGCGGCAGTAGCGGGCGCGACGTTGGGGGAGGCCTTTACCACCGCTTCCGGCGCAAAGCGCGGCGCCTCGACGACATCGGATACCAGATCAGGTTGTGCATCCACCATCAGTAACCGCAGATCAAGCAGCAGACGGTCGCGCAATGTGCGATCTATGACCGCCTCAGTGAGGGTTGCAGCAAGACTGCGGTTGAGTTCCGCGCGCAGGGCTATCGCTGCTTCATCATCCACTTCGGCGATGGACACCGCCAGCGTCCGCTCAATCAGCAGCAATGCCTGCTGCCAGGCTTCCGATTCGGTGCCGTGCCGCAGACCGACGACAACAAGATGTTGTCGCCACACTTCATCGAGCAGGCGAATCAGCACCCGCGGTATCTGGCGTCCGGCCAGCCGCCCGGCGAGCGCTTGATCGACCTGGGCGCGGATGACGCGGACGCGATCACGGCTCTCCAGCGCCTCCACAATCCGGTCCACGCGTTGCCGACGCTCGCGCCTGAGTGACTCGAGGTCATGTTCGAGGCTATGTTGAACGACGCTGAAGACAGCCGGATTCTGGTCTGCCTGTTCACAGATTCGGGTGACCAGACCATCAAGGTTGTTGCGTAGCTTGCTGTCCGTCAACTGGCCGGCATCATTCGCAGCAAAGTTGTACTGGTCAATCAGGTTGACGACTTTGCGTGCCGGATGCTCGGGCGAGGACGGGAATTCGCCGTCCCGCAACGAAAGTTTCAACAAGGTGCGCTCAAGGCGCTTGATCAGGGCCTCGACGTCACTCTTGGGCACAAAGTCGCTGCTCGCGGTGCCGAAGAGGCGTGCCGTGGTGTCGAGTACGCCCTGATGTCGGGCGCCGATGTGACGCGGGCCACCCGCATCCTGATCATTTTCTTCGAGCAGGGCCGACACTTCACGTGCACTCGCCTGTTCGAATGCGCCACCAGAAGACATCGGCAATCGGTCAATGGCTGCGAGCAGCTCGGCGAGCGTTGCCTCATCACCCGTCGGTTCGGACGCTGTGCCGGCGTCTACGGACTCGCCGCCGCCCGACGTCGACGAGAGCGATTCGATGACATCCAGCACCGCGCGCGGGATTCGCGCTGCGGCGTTTGATGAGGACTGGCTGCGCAGTCCGTCAATCAGCCTGCGTGTTGCGTCGTCGGGCAAGGCGTCATCGTGCAGCATCCGCCCGCGTGCGCCATTGCCATCACGTGCGCGCACCTGCCGCGCGCCCGGTTCGACTGCGGCCAGGACCTGATTCAGGTCACGGAGCAGGTCGGGAAAGCGTACCGTTGCCACAGCCTCCAGCTCGGCATAGACAACTTTTGCGGCCGGCGGTGAAAGATTGAGTTCCGCCAGCGCGTGCTGAAACGAGCGCAGCGTTTTTTCCGGTGCAAACGGATCCTTTTTGGCGTTGATCGCGCTGCCGACCAGGCGCGCGTAGCGCATTTCAAATTGATCCAGTACCGGTCCGACGTGTTCCTCGAGGCGCTTGATGACGGCGGACAGCATGAGAAAGTCTTCCAGCTCGTCGGCGTGCATCAATCGCAGTTCGCCCACCGCCGGTGCCTTGTCAAGCGGTTCGCTGGCATCCGGTTCCGCGAGCGTTCTTCGGCTGCCATCGGCCGCGACCCGGTCAATCACGCGGCTACCTTGCGTGGTCAAGGCGGCTCGTGCTTCGTCGAAGCGTGAGCTGGATGCGGTGAAAGCGTCGCCGCCTTCCATCGAACCCAGCCGGTTGGCTGCGCGGCTCAGCACGTCACGGGTAAATGTTTTCAGAAATGAGCTGTAGACGCTGATGCAGCGCTGCAGGAGGGGCTGGTACTCGCGATGCCGGGACACTGTTTCAACGGCAGCGTCGTCCCCTGCGGACGCTCGCTCGAGCAGCGCCAGCCAGCCCGGAGGCAGCGGCGGTATGTGAAGCCCCAACCCCACTTCTTCCGCGCGCACGATGCGCGCTTCCAGCGGTTCGATTGACTGCGCCAGGTCGAATTCCGACGACAGTGCCGACACCGCCGACTGTGTCGGGTCAATGCGTCCGGTCATTCCGACCCAGGTCGCCAGCCGTTCAGGTGATGGTCGTTCACGGTCGAACGATACGTAGAGGCCGTTTACCGAATAGTTTTCAACGCTGACTGCATACGATTCCGACTCCACCAGAATGTAGGCGCGCATGCGCGCTTCATGACGCGGCGCACGGCGCTTGTCCTGATGCTGTTCCAGGGAGGGAAAGTCAATCAAGGGATCACACTGCGTTTGGATGCGGGCGTTGGCAACCGCTGTTGCCAACGAAGAGACTGGCGGATCTGAACAATCGGGCTCCGGGCTGTTGTCGTTTTGGTCACCATGTCAGACAACAATGATAAGACAACTACCCGTGATGTTGCCGGCCCTTTACACGCACTAACGGATCATTTGCTGACGGACGTTCCGCGCCTTGTGCACACTCGTCCAAAGCGTGATGTCGACGTCATAAATCAGCGCTTGAAAAGACGTACAACTCTATTGCGGAATGCCCATCCATAAAGGGCTCACAGCAGAATTTCGCATAAACTCGACTTTACGCATAAATCGAGCCTGAGCCCTTTGCGGATGAGGCATAACGTCAAGAGTTGATGTGAAAAAATCGCGATTTCAATGACGTCCGGGCGACGCAGACGAGGCCGCGCCCCTGCGAGCACGTCAGACAACAGGCCTATGCGTCCTGTTCGCGATTGATCACGCGCTGGCGCGCCTGATCAAGATGAAACTGCATCGCCACGCGCGCGCGATCGCCGTCCCGGGCGCGAATCGCCTCCACGATCGCAGCGTGTTCTTCCAGCACTTTTTGCGCACGGCGCACCGAACCGGTGCGCGTCAGGCTGATCGACAGTCGCATGAAGCCTGAAAGCGCGACATGAGTGCTGTCCAGAACTTCGCGGAAAAATTCGTTACCTGTCGCATCGGTAATGCTTTTATGAAATGCGAGGTCTTCTTCCGCGTTCATTTTTCCCAGCGTCGCGCTCGCTGCAAAGCGCTTGTGCGCGGCGTCAATGACCGCCATCTGCTCGTCGCTGCGCCGCAGCGCTGCGAGCCGCGCGGCATCGCCTTCAAGCGTGATGCGCACTTCCTGACAGCGCATGTAGGAGGCCACGTTCTCCGCCATCGCGAACGATTTCACGCGTGAGGCGGGCTGCGCACTCACGAAGGAGCCGAGTCCCTGCTGAGCGGTGACCAGCCCGTCCGCGCGCAGCCGCATGAGCGCCTCGCGCACGACCGGACGCGATACGCCGAAGCTTTCCGACATGTCATTTTCCGAGGGGAGTTGATCCCCCACGTTCAGGCGCCCCGACACGATCTGGTCAAAGATCTGCCCGTAGAGCTGGTCCGACAGTCGCGTCCGGCGACCGGGTTCCAGTTCCTGCGAGGTGTCGGTGACATCCGCCTTGCGCAGATCGAGCACGACACCCGTTCGCTTGCGGCCGGCCATGTCAGTTCACTCCATCAGGTTGTCGATTCGCATGCGGCATCGGTACGAGACTCAATCAATCTTGATGTTGCCGGCCTTGATGACTTTTGCCCATTTTGCAATTTCAGCGACCTGAAACGCCGCGAACTGCTGCGGCGTCAGCGTCGAGGGTGCCATGCCCAGCTTGCCGAGGCGCTCCTGAATTTCCGGGCTCTTGATGATCGTTGCCACTTCTGCCTGCAGGCGTTGCAGGATGGGCGCTGGCACATTGGCGGGCGCAAAAATCGCCTGCCAGGATTCGAGGTCGTACCCCGCGACGCCACTCTCGGCCATGGTCGGCACATTCGGCAATTGCGGTGTGCGCTTCGCCGAGGTCACGGCCAGCGCACGTACTTTGCCGCTTTCAATAAACGGACCGGCCACGACGCTGGTGTCAAACATCATCGGCACCTGACCACCGATCACATCCTGAATCGCCGGTGCGCTGCCTTTGTAGGGAACGTGAACGAGGTCGAGTGCCGCGATGGACTTGTAAAGCTCGCCGCTTAAATGTTGCGAGGTGCCATTGCCTGCGGACGCAAAGGAGATCGAACCCGGCTTCGCCTTCGCGGCAGCGGTCAATTCCTGCACAGTTTTGTACGGGCTGTTGGCGCCGACGACCAGTACATTGGCGTTGGTGCCAATCAGCGCTACTGGCGAGAATGACTTCACCGGATCGTACGGCAGCTTCGGATACAGGCTCACGTTGATGGCGTGCGAGCTGATGGTGCCGCCGAGAATGGTGTAGCCGTCCGGCGCAGCCTTGGCAACGAAGTCGGAGCCGATGTTGCCGCCGGCGCCGGCGCGGTTCTCGACGATCACCGTAGTGCCAAGTGCCGGGCCGAGCTTTTGCGCGATCAGGCGGGCAAGCACGTCGGTCGTGCCGCCGGCCGGGAAGGGCACAACGTAAGTGATGGGCTTGGACGGCCATTTGTCTTGCGCGAACGCGGGGGCGGCGAGCGTGCAGGCGGCGCCTATGAGCGCGGCGAGTGTCGTGCGGCGCAGAGTTGAAAAATTCAAGATGTCCTCCTTAGGTAAAACGAGTAATGAGTTTTTTGTAGGAGCGGCTTTGCCGCGACCCAACGCGTCGTTGCGGTGCGGGTCGCGGCCGCGCCGCGCCTGCATTGGGTTTCGCTATGCCGCTACGCCACCATCCGCCGCCAGCAGCGCTTTCGCCACCGGCTCAACGCGTGCGCGCTCGGCCGCTTCCAGTCCGGTGAGCATCGGCAGCATCGGACCCATATCGGCAATACCCGCCAGCGTCACGGCGTCATGCAGCACGCGGATCGGGCTGATGCCGTCGCGACAGTCTTCAAGCGGCATGTAGCGTGCGCGGACGACTTCCGCCTCGGCCCACTTTTTCTGTTTGATCAGCGAGAGCAGTTCCATCGAGCCACGCGGGCCGACACAGACGGAACCGGAGGTGAAGCCGGTGAGCCCGAAATCACGCAGGTGAACGATGGCCGGGCGCTCGCCGATACCACTGACCAGCAGGTCACGATTTACAAGCTTTACAAGTTCCGAAAGATA
>CAYMSY010000053.1:0-13363 GCA_964393195.1 uncultured Alcaligenaceae bacterium
GCACATGATCAGCGCGGGCTATGGCCGTATCGTCAACGTCGCCAGCGTCGCCGGCAAGGAAGGCAACCCGAACGCGTCGGCTTACAGCGCGGCGAAGGCGGGATTGATCGGCCTCACCAAATCACTCGGCAAGGAGCTCGCGGCGACCGGTGTTTTGTGCAACTGCATTACCCCCGCCGCCGCCCAGACGGACATCTTCAAGCAGATGACGGAAGAGCACATTGCGTTCATGAAATCGAAGATTCCCATGAACCGGTTCGTCAATGTCGAGGAAATCGCTGCGATGGTGGCGTGGCTGTCGTCTGAGGACTGCTCGTTCACCACGGCGGGCGTGTTTGATATTTCCGGCGGGCGGGCGACTTACTAACGGCGCTGCATTTGTAGGAGCGGCTTTGCCGCGACCCGCAGCCTGCGCGGGACGTGTGGTCGCGGCGGAGCCGCTCCTACAAAGTAATTAGTCGACTTTGGCGCCAGATGCCTTTACGACTTTGGCCCATTTGTCGATTTCGCTCTTGATGTGAGCCGAGAACTGCTCGGGCGTATTGCCTACGGCGTCGGCGCCCTGCGACGCGAGGCGATCCTTGATTTCTGCGGTTTGCAGTGACTTGACGATTGCCTGCGACAGTTTGTCGACGATGTCTTTCGGCGTTCCGGCCGGGGCCAGCACACCAAACCAGGAGCTCGCCTCGAAGGCAGGCAAGCCGGCTTCGGCGATGGTCGGCACATTCGGCAGGGCGGGAGAACGCCGGGTGCTGGTCACCGCGATCGCCTTCAGTTTGCCACCCTTGATGTGCGGCATCACGGAGGGCGCGTTGTCAAACATCACATCGACCTGACCACTCATGAGGTCCGGCAATGCCGCCGACGAGCCTTTGTACGGCACGTGCGTCATCTGCACACCGGCAAGTTGCTTGAACAGCTCACCTGACAGATGAATCGACGTCCCGCTGCCGCTCGACGCAAAGGTGATCTTGTTCGGGTCCTTTTTTGCGGCGTCAATCAATTCCTTGACGCTATTGACCGGCAACGATGGCGCTGCCGCGAGCACGTTGGGAACTGCAGCAACCAGCGACACCGGTGCAAAATCCTTGACGGCGTCATATGGCATCTTCGGGTACAGGCTCACGTTGATTGCGTGCGTGCCGACTGTGCCCATAAGTAGCGTGTAGCCATCCGGCGCTGACTTCGCGACGAAATCCGAGCCGATATTGCCACCGGCACCCGCCTTGTTTTCGACGACGACAGCCTGTCCGAAGGATTTCTGCAACTCGGCAGCCATCGCACGCGCCATGATGTCTGTCGTTCCGCCCGCTGGAAACGGTACGACCATCTTGATCGGCTTGTTCGGATACTGTGCCATCGCGATGCCGGACACACCCGCAAGGGCCAGCGTCATCACCATTTTCATTGCAGTCGATTTCATACGATTCCTCCGTTAGTTCTTCGTCTGGCGCGCGCCGCAACCGTTGCCCTCACACCCGACGCGCATTTTGCACGCCTTTGACCTGCGACACCTGCGCTAGCGCATCGCGCAATTGGTCAATGCTCTTCACTTCGGCGGTGAACTTCATTTTCGCCATGAAATCGCGCGTCAGCGTGTTCACCGCCGTAACATTGATTTTTTCGCGAGCCAGCACGTCGGATATATCGCGCAGCAACCCCTGACGGTCGCTGGCAATCACCTCAATCTGCACGCTGAACAAATCATTCTGCGCCGCATCGCCCCAATCGGCAGCGATGATCCGATTCGGCTCACTGGCCTCCATGCGCACGACATTCGGGCAATCGTGACGATGAATCGTGATGCCCTTGAGTCGCGTAACGAAACCAACAATGGGGTCGGGCGGCACTGGTTTGCAACATTTGGCGAGGCCGGTCATGAGCTTGTCAACACCGACGACCAGAATGCCGCCGCCACCGGACTTTGCGCGACTGCGACTGGTATGCACCTCACGTGCAACGGGCTCCGGTACCGCATCGAGCAGACCCGCTGCCTTGCGAATCGCCAGATCAAGCTCACGCGAATTGACCTCCGCACGTCCCACTGCCGCGAAAAACTCTTCCTGCGCCTTGAACCCCGCCTCGTGGCTCAGGCGATCCAGATTCAGCGCTGTCTGACCATGTCGCTGCAGGTCTTTTTCGACAATTGCGCGGCCGTGCGACAAGGTCTCCTGCAGTTCCAGGCTGTTGAACCACTGCCGAACCTTGCCGCGTGCACGATTGCTGCGTAGGTAGCCCGTTTCCGGATTCAGCCAGTCACGCGACGGCCCGCCTTCCTTCACCGTGCTGATCTCGACACGCTGGCCGTTCTTGAGCGGCGTATTGAGAGGCACCATCGCACCATCAACCTTGGCGCCACGACAGCGATGTCCTAGCCCGGAATGCACCGCATAAGCAAAATCAATCGGCGTCGAATCCTTGGGCAGGTCGATGATCTTTCCCTGCGGCGTTAGTACAAAAATCGTCTCCTCAAACAGCGAGGACTTGAAGCCGGCCAGCAGTTCGCCCGGCGAACTGACATCATCCCCCCATGACAGCACCTGCCGCAAACTCGCAATCTTGCTGGCGAAACCGGCATCTTTCGCTGCGTTGCCGCCCTCCTTGTAGTTCCAGTGCGCGGCAACGCCGAACTCACTAGACTGATGCATTTCCTGCGTGCGGATTTGCACTTCCAGCGCCCGGTTATGCGGACCAATTACGCTGGTATGCAGCGAACGATAGTTGTTGGCTTTCGGTTTGGCGATGTAGTCGTCAAACTCACCGGGAATCGGCTGGAACATGCTGTGCACGATGCCCAGCGTCGCGTAGCAGTCCTTCACGTCCGGCACGATCACCCGGAGTGCGCGAATGTCATAGAGCTCCGCAATCGTGCAGCGCTTGCGTTTGAGCTTGTCGTAAATCGAATAGATATGTTTCGAGCGACCGCTGATCTCACCCTTGATACCAGCCTTTTCGAGCGCGTCACGCAACACGGCCTTGGTAGTGTCAATGTAGGCTTCACGCTCGATACGGGTTTCGTCGAGATAACGCGCAATCGCGTGATACTCGGTTGGCTCCAGCAAACGTAATGAAAGATCTTCCAGTTCCCACTTGAGCTGCCACACGCCGAGACGATTCGCGAGCGGTGCGAACACTTCCATGACTTCGCGCGCTTCAGTCTTTGCACTCTCATTGCGCCTGGCCTCCGGCGACAGCGCGACCGTACGCAAAGATACCAGGCGTTCGGCAAGCTTCAGGAAGACGACACGCACATCGTCGACCATGGCAAGGAGCATCTTCCGGAGCGCTTCGGTCTGCTGCGCTTGCTGCGCCAACTGGGCTGGCGCAGAGCCAGCGCTCGGACGCCGGGTCAAACCCTGCATGCTGGCCATACGATGTACGCCAACGAACAGGCCTTCGACGATCGCGCCAAAACGGGCAAGTACCGCAGCGACGATCTCTGCATCTGGTGGCAGCACCGCGACGCAGGCCGCAGTGACGCACTCTGGGTCCAGCCGCAGTCGCTGCATGAGTTCTGCTGCCGCCTGACCGCGTGCAGCGGCGGCAGGGTTGCTCCGGGCTTCGACCCAGGCGACGGTTTCGGCAAGCGATGGTGGCGTCGACTCGGTGGTGACGCTAGGCGTGATTACTGACATCAGACAATTATCGCGGAGAGCTGTAACCGCAAACTAAGCGCGATCAATCCAGACAAACGCTGCCATGCGGCCCGTTACCTTGTCGCGACGATGAGAAAAGAAGAGGTCCGGGCGTGCGTAGGTGCAAAGCCCGCTGCTGGCAATCTCGGTCACACCGCAAGCGGACAGCCGTTGCCGCGCAATTGCCCAAAGGTCGCACAAAAACTTGCCAGGCTCAGCGCGCGAAACAAAGTGCGCGGCAGACTGGGCATCATGGGCCATGAACGCATCGCGTACATCCTCGCCCACCTCAAATGATTGCGGACCGATGCAGGGACCGAGCCACACCGCGAGCTGCTCGGGGGCCACCCGGCACTCCATCACAGTCCGCTCCAGCACTCCGGAAGACAGGCCCCGCCAGCCTGCATGCGCTGCTGCAACCACGCTGCCATCCCGGGCAGCAAACAAGACAGGCATGCAATCAGCTACCTTTACACCACAAACCAGGCCGGGCGTATGACTGACCAATGCGTCGCCGCTGGTCACCGTCGAACCCAGTGGCACATTTGGCGGAAGTGATTCGGCATGATGTACGGCGACACCGTGGACCTGATATATCCAGCGGATTTCAGCGGCCGCAACGCCCAGCGCTGCGGCAACGAGCGTTTCGTTTTGCTCCACCGAACTGCGCACATCCTGCGTTGCATAACCAAGGTTCATGGCGTCATAGGGCGCACCGCTGACCCCGCCGATGCGTGTGGTCATGGCGGACCGAACGTTTTGTGGCGATGACCAGTCAGGTCGAATGATTCCCGACCTGAGTTCCGGTTGCGTCGTGACGCGACTCGACACGCCTACTCCCTGACGTATATCACTTCGACGCCATCGTCATCGAAGCTGTCTTCATCGTCCTCAGCATCAATGCGATTGTCGCGCTCAGCACGGAGGTTCCGGAGAAGAAATTTCATGTCGTTGGCCATCGGTGCGACAAAACGCTTCTGCTCGCCGGTATGCGGATGCGTAACCGTGAGACGCCACGCATGCAACGCCTGCCGATGAAACATTGTGTCACCGCGTTTTCCGTATGTCGGATCCCCTACCAGAGGACGCTGGATGCTAGCCAGGTGAACCCGAATCTGATGCGTACGTCCGGTTTCCAGCTTGCACTCGAGCAACGTGTAGTGTCGCCCCTTGAGCGCAGGACCACCAAACGATTCGCGCACTGCGTAGTGAGTCACCGCAGGTTTACCACCAAACACGACAAGCGCCATTTTGGTTCGATCCTTGGCGTGACGACCGATCGCCCCTTCAACGGTACCGGGGCGTTTAACTTCGCCATGCACCAGCGCAAGATATTCGCGAGAAGCGGCGTGTGTTTGCAGTTGCCGCACCAGATGTGTCTGCGCCTGCGGCGT
This sequence comes from uncultured Alcaligenaceae bacterium, assembly GCA_964393195.1. GTDB lineage: Bacteria > Pseudomonadota > Gammaproteobacteria > Burkholderiales > Casimicrobiaceae > Casimicrobium. The sequence continues at coordinate 5,030 of CAYMSY010000053.1, forward strand.
CTTCGCGACCATCATCACACCGCTGGTGTCCTTGTCGAGACGATGGACAATACCGGCGCGTGCAACATTGGCCAACTGTGGCGCATGGTGCAGCAGCGCATTGAGCAGCGTGCCCTCCCGGTTGCCGGCGCCGGGATGTACGACAAGGCCCGGTGGCTTGTTGATTACAAGCAGGTGTTCGTCTTCAAACACGACGTCAATCGGGATGTCCTCAGGCTGCGCCTCGGTTTCGCGCTGGGCGTCGGGTAGCCGCGCAGTAAGCGTTTCTCCGCCTTCGAGCTTGGTTTTTCCCGCCTTGATCTCGCCGTCCAGATCAATCAGCCCTTCGTCCAGCCACGCCTTAAGCCGGCTGCGTGAATGTTCTGGCATCAATTCGGCCAGCGCAGCGTCCAGTCGCGTCCCAGCCATCGAAAACGGTACGACAAATCGATGTGTCATGGCTGCGGTCTCCGTCCGGACGAGACCGGCGAAGTCAATCGGACACCTATAATCAAAGTCATGTTTTAGAAGTGTCTTTGTGACATTTAGGGATTGCCATGCGCTTAACAGCGAAAATTCAGTGTGTCGTGCTCATGCTCGTGGCGAGCGTGCTGCTGTCAGGTTGCGGTTGGTTCAGCGACATGTTCGCCAAGAGCGAAGATCCGCAAAAGCTGGCGGTAGAGCAATTGTATCGGCGCGCGAAGGATGCGTTAACCGCGCAGAATTATGCGGAAGCGATCAAGCTCTACGAAACACTGGAATCGCGATATCCGTATGGCGTACAGTCGCAACAGGCCATCCTGGATACAGCATACGCGCAATACAAGCTCGGCGAACGGGCGCAGGCGATTTCTGCTGCAGATCGATTCATCAAGCTCTACCCCAATCACGAGAATGTTGATTACGCCTACTACGTCCGGGGATTGGCCAACTTTATTGAAGATCTTGGTCTGTTGTCGTTCTTCGCCACGCAGGACTTGTCGGAACGCGACCAGAAGTCTGCCCGCGAAGCCTACTCGACGTTCAAGACACTGGCCGAAAAGTTCCCGCAAAGTCGCTACAACGCCGATTCGTTACAGCGCATGCGGTATCTGGTTAACGCGCTGTCCCAGAACGAGGCGCATGTAGCCCGCTACTATTTCAATCGTGGCGCGTATCAGGCAGCTATCAATCGCGCCCAGAGCTGTCTGACGAATTTCCCGAACACGCCGGCCAATCAGGAAGCGCTATCGATCATGGTGCAGAGTTACCGCGCAATGGGCAACGAGAAGCTGGCGGCGGACACGGAGCGCATTTACTCGTCAACCTATCAGCGAGCCTCTGTCGAGTCGGGCCGTCCGTGGTGGCGCTTCTGGTAGCGGAATTCGAGCCTCCTAGGGCTCAGCGACACGCCACTCGCGCTGTGTATCAAAAAAGGCTGCTACATCATCGCGGTCGCGCGTGAAGGGCATCGGCGGCAAGCTTGTGCGCAAGATGCGGCCGTAGCCCTTTGTTACCAGCCGGTCATCGCAGATTGCAAGGACACCTCGATCCGTTTCCGAACGTATCAACCGTCCGGCGCCCTGTTTGAGTGAAATTGCGGCTTGCGGAACCTGCCAGTCCATAAAGGGGCTGCCCCCCTGCTCCTCCAGATGTTTCATCCTGGCAGCAAGCACGGGGTCATCGGGCGGAGCAAAAGGCAACTTGTCAATCACCACCAGCGACAGTGCGTCGCCCGCGACGTCAACTCCCTCCCAGAAGCTCTGCGAACCGATCAATACGGCGTTGCCAAGCTCCCGAAAGCGCCGCAGCAATTCGCCTTTCGGCGCCTCATTCTGCGTAAGCACCGGGAAGTCGAGATCGCGTTGTTTGAGCAACTGCGGAAACACTTCCGCACACTGCCTCAGCGCACGCAGGCTGGTAAACAGCAAGAATGCACGCCCCCCTGACAGCGTAACCAGTTCAAGTGCCTCGGCGATGACGGCCTTTGTATGTTCCGGCGAATTGGGTGGTGGCAGATTTTTCGGAACGTAGATGCGCCCGGCACTCGCGTAATCGAACGGGCTCGCCCATGTTTGTGACCTTGCCGCATCCAGGCCAAGTTGTCGTACAAACAGGGAAAAGTCGCCTCCGGCAGACAGTGTTGCGCTGGTGAATATCCAGCTTCGAGCGCTCGACTCGGTTTCCTTGCGAAACACCTCGGCAACCGATAGTGGCGTGGCGTGCAACTGCCACCCATTAGCCGAGACGTCCGCCCAGCGAATAAGGTCCGCCCGCGAATCGTCGCGCCAGTCCGATATTCGCCCGGCGATCGCCTGCGCACGCTTGACGAGCCCCTGCATTTCTTCACTACGGTCTTCATGTTGTTCAACCGCGTCTGCAAGATCGCTGACCTCTTCCACCAACCGATCCAGCGCGTCAACAAATTCACGCCTCGCCAGCGCATCCGTTCGCAACCACTTTCCCGTGCCAGCGTCGAACCCGAGCCTGACCGCACGGGCCGCCATACCTGTCGCCTGAGCGGCATCCAGCAATTCGCGGGCATCTGCTGCCTTTCGGCGTTGCTCAAGCTCGACGTCGCGAGCGAGCTCGGTTACCTGAAGCATGCTTGTGGATTCGCCAAAGAAGACAGTGGCAACATCCGGCGCCCGATGAGCCTCGTCGATGATTACAGTATTGCAGGCAGGCAGCAATTCGCCCAGGCCGTCATCCTTGAGCGCGATGTCCGCAAACAGCAAGTGGTGATTCACTACGACCACATCGGCGGTAAGTGCCTCACGGCGCGCTTTCATGACAAAACACTCTTTGTAGTGCCCACACTCGCTGCCAAGACAATTTTCACGCGTTGAGGTAACCAGCGGCCACACTGGCGAACCCTCGGGAACGGTGTCGCAGTCGGCGCGGTCCCCGGTGGCACTGCGTTCGGCGAACGAGGCGACGCGCTGGACGTGGGCAATGTGCTCGCGGGCCGTGAAGCGCCCTTCACTGCGGGTTCGGGCCAGGTGGTAGTGGCACACGTAATTGCTGCGCCCCTTTAGCAGGGCAGTCTCGACCGGCAGTTTGAGCGCATCACGCACACGCGGCAGGTCACGGTCAAAAAGCTGGTCCTGCAGTGTCTTGGTGCCTGTCGCAATGATTACCTTGCCACCGGACAACAGGGCGGGAACAAGATACGCGAACGTCTTTCCGGTTCCCGTGCCGGCTTCTGCAACGAGTTGAGCGTTATCTGCAATCGCCTCGCCGATGGCCTCGGCAAGCTCAAGTTGCTGGGGACGAGAGCGAAAGTTCGGGAGTGCTTGTGCGAGTTGGCCGTTCGGGCCAAAGATGCGTTCTAGATCGGACTTCACGCGATCATTCTATGGGTCAAGGACGTGAAGGCGCCGACACATCCAGCCAGCAAGGAATACCGTCGGCTGAAAGCATATGCCCGGAAGCCTAAAATGGTGAGTTCAATTCACCCGAACCTCATTCCTGTGCTGAAAACGCTTTTCTCGGGCTCGCCAAAGTGGCAGAGCTCGAACGCCGACGAACGGCTGACCGCTGTTGCAGATCTTGCGGCAGAAGACCCCGCCCTTCATGCTCTTGCCACGACCGATGCCGATGCGCGCGTACGTGCTGCGGCGGCAGCAAGAGCCACTAACACGGAAACCCTGAAAGCCGCGCTGGCAGATCTTGACGTCGCAGTGCGTGACGCGGCCGCAGCGCGTTGGGGTTCGCTTGTCGCGGCAACCGGCCCGACGGATGACCTGCCTCTGGCGGTCGTAGCAGCCGTCGTCCGGGACAATTCTCCGCCAGCGTGGAAAGCAGCAGCGGCCAAAGCGGCGGCGGCCGATCTGACCGCCTGGCTCGCATCAGCGGCAGCGCCAGCCATCAAAATCGAAGCGATCAACGCCAGCGTCGACGTTGCGTTGCTGGACAAGTTGCATCTTTACTGGCGCGATCATGACAAGCGTTTGGGAAAAGCGTGTCATGACCGGGTTCTCTCGCTGCAAACGCAGGACAAGACGGCACAGGAGGCTGATGTCCTGCTCGCGCAAATGCAAAGCTGGTCCGAGGCGGACGAGGTTCCGTTAACCCGGCTGGTCGATACCCAGCGCGCCTGGGCCAAGCTCACGGTCGACGACGCACGAAAAGCAAAGTTTGATGGCCTGCTCACCGGTTTGCAGCGCAAGATGCAGAATGAGGCCGCTGTGCGTCGCATGCACGAAGCATTGGCCATGCAGGTCGCGGGGCTTTCCCTGAAGAGCAAACGCGCCGCAGAACTGCCCAATGACGAACTGACTGCGCTGGCAACTGAGGCCGCTCATGCGCAAAGTTCACCAGTGCTCGACGCCGGTCTTGCGCAGCAATTGCAACAGGTTCACGCGGCCGTCGCTGGTGAGCAGCAACTGCGCGAACGAAACGCTGCAGGCGAAGCACTGCTGGCGAGCCTGCCGGCGCGTCCTGCCGCACCTGCCGCCCCCAAACGAGTCCGTGGCACCAAACTGGAAGCCGTGCGACTCACTCAGGTCGAAACAGCTACCGTTGCTGGCGAAAGTGCAGGTGACGCGACACCTGCGAACGCCGTCGCGACCGTGGACGGCGATGTGGCAACCGCCTCATTGAGCGAAGCCGCACCGGCGCCAGCGTCCGTCGAAACGCAAACAGACGCCGCAACCGCAAACGTTGCCGAGGTCGTCGCATCCGAAACGCCTGCGGATGCACAGCCCGCTCCGAGTGAACCTGAGGACAGCGTGACCGAAGCGCCTGCCCCTCAGGTCCCCGATGTTGCCCTCGTCGACCACGGCGCGGCGCTGGCGGCGTATGAGGTCGCGCACAACGACTGGAAGGCGCGCTGGGATGCCTGGATTGCCACGGTTGATGTAACTACCAAAGATCACTTTGAAAAACGGTTGCAGGCGCTCGAAAATCAGGCTGCGCCGAAACTTGAGCGCGTGGTTGTCGCGCGTGCAGATGACACGGATCTGGTCAATGCGAACGCTGCCCTGACCAAGCTTGCCGAACAGATTGCCGCAGGGGATGTGCGCGGTTCGCGTCACACTGCAACCAACCTTTACAAACAGTTCACGGCAAAACGCTTTCCGAAACTGGAAGAACAGCGCCTCAACGAGCTTGACGGCGAGGTCAAGCGACTGGAAAGCTGGCTCAAATGGAGTGATGGGCAGGCGCGCGACGGCTTGATGGCGAAAGCAGAGGGACTCAAGAGTTCGCCACTGCCGCCAGACGTGCTGGCCAAGGAAATCCGGGCCATCCAGGATGAATGGAAGGCGCTCGACAAGAAGAATGGCGGCGCCCCCAAACCCAAGTGGGACAAGTTCAACGCGGTCTGCAAGGAAGCGTACGCGCCAGCCAAGGCGCACTTCGATGCGTTACGCAAACAGCGCAACGAAAACGCCTCGGTTCGCGAAAAGACGATCGACGCCTTGCATGCGCTCGCCGTTGAGGCTGCCGCGCCGCTGGCCGAAGGGGAAACTCGCGACTGGGTCGCTATAGAACGCAAGAAGTCCGCACTCTTCGATGAGTGGAAAAAGGGTGGCGGCGTAGCTAACGCCGCATGGAAAGCGCTCGATGAAAAGTTTGATGCCGCGCTCAAGGAACTGGACGGCGCACTCGATGGCGCCAGAGAACCCGAAATCGCCCGCCGCAAGCGCCTGATCGCCGAGGCAGAAGAACTCTCGAAAGCCACGCCGTCGCGCGAAGTGACGGATCGGGCCATTGCGGTGCAGCGGCGCTGGGCCGCCGAGCGACCACAGGGCCTGCCGCACTTGCGCCGCAAGGATGAGCAGAAGCTGTGGGACGAGTTCAAGAAGCACACGGACGCTGTATTCAAGGCACGTGATGCGCAACGCGACCAGTTCAAGGCGCAGTTCAGCGAAGCGACGAAAGCACGCTATGCCGTCATTGACGAACTCAAGTTGCATGCAAATGGTGACGACGCCAAGGCGATTGATGCGGCGATCGCGACCGCACGGACGCAATGGCGGAATTTGCCGTTCGTCGAGCGCGAAAAGGCGCGCGATCTGGACCGCAAGTTTGACGACGCGGTTGCCGCAGCCCGCAAGCGGGCGACCGTGCTTTCACGCGGCGGCGTAATCGAAGCGATGAAGACCACGCTCGGCGCGATCGCGTCGACCGAAGCCGCTGACAAGACGGCTGGCGCGCTGGTTATTGACGCCGAGCTGATTGCCGGGATCGACTCGCCTGCCGAGATTGCAACGGCGCGGCGCATGCAGCAGCTACGCTGGTTGTCGGAGCGGCGGCAACTGCCGACCGCTCCCGACGCCAAGATCACGGCCATTCGCACACTGCTTGGCGCGTTCAATGCGACCGGGGCGAAGATCACCCTTGGCGAACGTGAGCGCCTGACCCGCGCAATTGAGGCGGTAGGTGCGGCGTAACTGGGGGTAAATGACCGCAGCGAGGTCGCTGCGGCAACCGGACAATGTTGACATGATTCTGCTCCCCGGTTGTCTGCCCAACGATCGCTCGATGCTGGATGCGCTGTGCCGGGAATTGCAGCCGCTCTCGTCATTGGCTTCGCACCTTCGTAATGCAACGGTAGCTCCAGCTCACGGTAGCTGGAGCGACGCCGAGCGCGAAGCGGCGTGTTGCAGCAACGACCTGCCAGCGGGACGCGAACTCGCGCGGCTCTCACAGTTTGCATCGCTGCCGACCTCAACTGCACCCGCAACGGTTGCCGTCGCAAGCCCGATGCACGCTGCGCTCGGCCTGACCGATCTCACCGCAACGGATCCCGAATTGCTGGCGCTAAGTGCTGACGACTCCCGTGCGTTATGTACGCAGGCCGATGCCCACTTGCGCGATGAAGGCGTGCAGCTCCACTTCGTCGACCCGTTGCGATGGCTGGTAACCTGCGACCGTCAGATCGAAGTACTTTGCGAGCGGCCGGAGTGGATGACTGGCGAAGCGCTGCGCCCAAGCCTGCCGCGTGGTGCCGACGCACGTACCGTAGAGCTCTGGATGAATGAGCTGCAGATGCTGCTCTACACCGAACGCGTAAATATCGATCGCGAAGATCGGGCATTGCCGCCGGTCAATGTGGTGTGGTTATGGGGTTTTTCGCCCCTGAACAGTGGCGAGAACAGCGCACCGGCATTGCCAAAGCCCGACACGCGCTGGCTCAGAGCGATTCGGAACGGCGATGTTGCCGGCTGGCAGCAGGCGTGGGTCGACGCCGCGCCACAGTTGCTTTCAGCGGACGCTATCATCCTTGGTGATCACCGGCCTCGCCTTCGCCTGACACCGCAGACGCCAGACGTGCTGTCCCGCATCAAGTCGACGTTCGGCCGCGCACCGACGCTCGCTCAGGTGCTGCTTTCGCTCCAGGCTGCGGCGTGAGTTCGCCTGTTCTGCATCGTCGGGCATTTGACGAAGAAGCTGCGAAACGCCTGCAGTCCGAAGGGTTTTCGCCGTTGTTTTCACGGCTGTACGCCGCGCGTGGCATTGTCAAAAGCAGCGAAATCGAGTGGAAGTTGTCGCAGCTGCCACCGCCGGGTACGTTCAAGGGCATGGATGCCGTGTGCGAACGCCTGATTCGGGCCATCGCGCAGCGCGAACGAATCCTGATCGTTGCCGACTATGACGCCGACGGCGCAACGGCCTGTGCAGTTGGCCTGCGCGGACTCCGCGCGATGGGCGCCGAGGTGGGCTACATCGTGCCCAACCGCTTTGAGTTTGGCTATGGACTGACGCCGGAAATCGTGGCGCTGGCGGCACGGGAGTCGCCGCAGGTCATCGTCACCGTCGACAACGGGATTGCCAGCGTGGACGGCGTGGCCGCGGCCCGTGCCCTTGGCATTGATGTGGTGGTGACCGATCATCACTTGCCGGGTGACAAACTGCCCGACACTCCGACCATCGTCAATCCCAACCAGCCGGGCTGCGCCTTCCCGAGCAAGGCGATCGCCGGTGTCGGGGTGATGTTCTACGTGCTGCTGGCGCTTCGCGCGAAGCTGCGCGAACGTGGCGTTTTCACGGCCGACACGCAACCCGACCTCAACGCATTGCTTGATCTCGTGGCGTTGGGGACTGTGGCCGATGTGGTGCCGCTTGATGCCGTTAACCGCCGCCTTGTCGAGGCGGGCTTGCGCCGCATGCGCGAAGGACAGGCCAACGCTGGCGTAACTGCGCTATTTGCGATCGCCAAGCGCGAAATCGGCAAGGCCACGGCGTATGACCTGGGCTTCATGCTCGGACCTCGGGTGAACGCCGCCGGGCGGCTCGACGATATTTCGCTCGGCATTGAATGCCTGACCACTGACGATCCGGCGCGGGCAACGGAGATTGCCGCCGAACTGGATCGACTCAACCGCGAGCGCAAGGGCATCGAGTCCGGCATGCGCGAAGAGGCAGATC
>CAYMSY010000054.1:0-3483 GCA_964393195.1 uncultured Alcaligenaceae bacterium
CCGCCACTCATCGGAATCACCGTGCAACCCAGACGCTCCGCGCCGTAATGCGCGCCCAGCCCGCCGGTGAACAGACCGTAGCCATAGGCGACATGCACCATGTCGCCGGGACAGCCGCCACTCGCACGGATGCTGCGCGCGACGCAGTCGGCCCAGGTGTCAATGTCGTTTTTTGTATAGCCGACGACCGTGGCTTTGCCTGTGGTACCGCTGGACGCGTGAATACGAATGATCTGTTCGCGCGGTACGGCGAACAGTCCGAACGGATAGTTGTCGCGCAGGTCGCCTTTCGACATGAATGGAAATTTGGCGAGATCGCTCAACTGTTTCAAATCGCCCGGATGAACGCCTTTTGCGTCATACGTTTTCTTGTAGTGCGGGACGTTGTCGTACGCATGCGCGACGCTCCATTGCATGCGCTTGAGTTGAAGGGCTTGCAGTTCGTCGCGCGAGGCGCGCTCGATCGGATGTAGCGGACTGGGCGTTTTGGTGGGCATTTCAGGACCCTGTTTGAGTGGTCGTTGGAATCACCTCTCCTGCAATCCGCGCGCTCTTGCCGCGGAACAGGGCGACGATGTCACCGTGCTGGTTGGTGAGCTTGATGTCGTAGACGCCCTGACGACCGCGCTGCGCCTGTTCGACACCGACCGCGACCAGCGTGTCGCCGAGTTTTGCCGGTGCCAGGATTTCAATCGAGAAACCACTGGCAACGGTGTTGAGGTTGTAGCTGTTGCAGGCATAGGCGAACGCGGTGTCGCAGAGCAGCGCCATGTAGCCGCCGTGGCAAATATCGTGACCGTTCACCATGTCCTGGCGCACCAGCATCGAGACGGTGGCACTGCCGCGATTGACGGCAACGACCTGCATGCCCAGCGCCTGCGCCGTGTGGTCGCGCGAATACATCGCATCGGCGACCTCGCGCGGCGTCGGGCCGTTGCTCACGGAATCAGAGAAAGCTGCCATCGTTCCACATCTTTCTTTGCAGCAGCAGCGACTGGCGATAGCGATCATCGCCCGTATGTGCCTGCATGTTCACGAGGATTGCATTCATGAGCGTGAGGCCAAGCCGGTCTGCGGTGGCGAGTGGTCCCTCCGGGTGGCTCAGACCGAGCTTCATCGCGGTATCAACGCCCGCTGCATCGGCAACCCCTTGCAATACGGCATCGGCACCTTCGTTGGCGAGCATCGAAAGCGTCCGCGCGACAATCATGCCGGGAATGTCGTCGATGACCGAGACTTCAATGCCCAGCGTGCGGAAGAGGCCGACGGCGTCAGCCAGCGCGGCCGTCGTGGTGTCGTCGGCCTTCGTGAGTGCGACACGTTTTGTTGTTGCGAAATCACGCGCCAGATCCAGCGCGACGACGTTGCTCATGTCTTCTTCAAAGGCGATCTGCGTCGCCGTGCGGCCATCGGTGAGGCAGACCGTGGCATTGCCGACGCGGAACATGCCGGCACCAAACGGGTCTTCTTCCTTGCGCGACTGCACTTTGACGCCTGCCGTGCGGATGCGGTCGATGAGCGGTTGCAGGGCGTCGGATTCGGTGAGGTACTGCACCATTGTCGGCGCCGGGCCAAGTGCCGACGCCGGAGCCGGTGGCGAACCTTCCGGATAGCGATAGAAGCCACGTCCGGACTTGCGACCGAGCAGGCCACCAGCAACCATTTCTTCCTGGGTCAGGCTCGGGCGGTAGCGGCTGTCCTGAAAATAGGCATTCCACACGCTCTTGGTGACCATCAGGTTGACGTCGAGGCCGATCAGGTCAAGCAGCTCGAACGGCCCGATCTTGAAGCCGCCGGCTTCGCGCATCACAAGGTCAATCGTCGCGGCGTCGGCGCCACCTGATTCGAGCGCGCGGAACGCCTCGCCATAGTAAGGCCGAGCCACACGATTGACGATAAAGCCCGGCGTGCTTTTGCAGCGAACCGGCGATTTTTTCCACTCACGCGACGTGGCTTCCATTCGCTCGGCGACATCCGCCGAGGTCAGATGCCCGCTCACGATTTCGACCAGCGGCATGACCGGCGCCGGGTTGAAGAAATGCATGCCGACGACGTTTTCCGGGCGGGTAACGGCCGACGCGATGGCAGTGATCGAGATGGACGACGTATTGCTCGCGAGTACCGTGGTTGGTGCGCAGATGGTTTCAAGTGATTTGAATAGTGCTTGTTTGGCGGCGAGATCCTCGATGATCGCTTCCACGATGAGATCACAATCATGAAAGTCGGCGAGATCCGTGGCAGCACTGAGTCTCGTCTGCGTTGCCGTCGCGTCCTCCGCTGATATTTTTCCTTTGGTGACGAGCGAAGTCAGCGTTTCGCTGGTCTTGCTGATTGCGGCTTGCGCGGCGCCGTCACGGGCGTCAAAGAGTTTGACGCGGCAACCTGCCTGCGCCGCGACCTGCGCGATGCCAGCGCCCATGGTGCCGGCGCCGATGACGCCGACGGTAGTGAATGTGAGAGCCATAAGCTTCGGAAATCTCCGCAAAAGTGTCGATCAGGGAACGTTCGCAGGATGCTAGCGCAGGCGCGAACGAGGCGTCTTCATAGAATCCGAAGCATGAGCACCATCGGTATTCCGCGAGAAATCAAGTCCGGCGAGGCGCGCGTCGGGTTAACGCCGCTCGAGGTGCAATCCCTTGTGCATGAGGGGCATCGCGTACTCGTGCAGTCGTCGGCTGGCGCTCTGGCAGGTTATGACGATGATGCCTACCGCGACGCCGGCGCCGGGCTCGCGGCATCCGCCCGTGATGTGTACCAGTGCGACGTCGTCGCCAAAGTGAAGGAAATCCAGCCGGCAGAATATGCGTTATTGCGTCGCGGCCAGGTGCTGTGCGGCTTTGCACAGGTTGCGCGTGATGCGGCGCTGCTTGATGCGTTGCTGGCCGCTGGCGTGACGGTGGTTGCCTATGAGGCGATTGTGGACGACTCGGGACAGACGCCCGTGTTGGCCCCAATGTCGGCGATCGCCGGGCGCATGAGTGCGAGCATCGCGCAGTGGTGCATGCACACGGCGCAGGGCGGTCGTGGCATGTTGCTGGATGCGTCGTGCCGTGTGCTGATCATCGGCGCGGGCGTATCGGGGCTGGCCGCTGCGGAGGCGTTTTATCGCATCGGGTGCAAAGTCACCGTGCTCGTTCGCGATGACGCCCGCGCTCGGCAGCTGCAGCGGCGGTTGCCGGACGGTGTGACCTCTGCGTCGATGGCGTCGCTACCGGTGATGCTGCCGGCAACTGACGTGCTGGTCGGTTGCGTCAGTGTGCGCGGCGTACTGTCGCCAAAGTTCATTACCCGCAACATGCTGGCTTCGATGCCACGCGGCGCCGTGTTTATTGACGTGGGGATCGACATGGGCGGTATCGCGGAGACGTCACGGCAGACGAGCTGGAGCGCGCCGATTTACACGGAGGAAGGAATCGTGCATTTCTGCGTGCCGAACATCCCGGCGCAGGTGCCGCGCGCTGCAACGGCGGCGCTCGCTGCCGC
>CAYMSY010000054.1:3583-13266 GCA_964393195.1 uncultured Alcaligenaceae bacterium
TTGAACTGCGCCGCGCGCTTCTCCTTGAAGGCGGCCACGCCTTCGCGGTAATCCTCGGAAAATCCGCATTCGCGCATGAAGCTTCCTTCCAGCGCGAGCTGCGCGTCGAGCGTATTGTTCGGGCTGGCGTAAATCGCCTGTTTGGTACGCGCATAGCCCAGCGTCGGACCGCTTGCGAGCTGCGCTGCGATCGTGTCTATCCGGGCGGCGAATTCGGCGTCCACCACGCATTCCCAGATCAGGCCAATCTCGGCAGCGCGCTTCGCGGACAGTTTGTCGCCAAGCAGCGCCAGGCCCATCGCGCGCTGGGTGCCAACAAGCCGCGGCAGGAAGTACGAGCCGCCGGTGTCCGGGATCAATCCGAGCTTGCAGAACGGTTGCAGGAAGCTCGCGCTCTCGCTCGCGATCACGAGGTCGCAGGCGAGCGCGAAGTTGCAGCCGGCACCGGCTGCGACGCCGTTTACTGCGGCAATGACCGGAATCGGCAGGTCACGTATCGTTTTCACCAGCGGCGCGTAGTTTTTTTCTACTGACTCGCCGAGGTCAACCGCCTGGCCCGGCGCGACGGCCCGGTCGTTAAGGTCCTGACCGGCGCAGAAGCCGCGACCAGCACCTGTGATGACCAGTACGCGGGCACCGTCGGCAATCACGCGGGCGAGCGCTTCGCGCAGCTCCTCATGCATGCGCTGGGTGAACGAATTCATGCGCTCGGGACGATTGAGCGTGATGCGACCGACGCCGTCCTGCGTCCGGTAAATGATGGTTTCGAAAGTCATGGCGAGAAATCCGGAAGTGACGCCGCCGATGTTAGCCGCCTGGTGTGGCGGGGACCCAGTCAGGTATCAGCCAACGGCCCGCAGCGGTGCGCTGGGTGGCGCCGGCGGCACGATGCCGCGCAGCCAGGTCATGGTCTCGCTGAGGCCGAGTGGGTGGGCGATGCCATAGCCCTGCGCAAAGTCGCAGCCATGCAGTTCAAGGAATTGCAGCGTGGCCGGATCTTCGACGCCTTCGGCCACCACGGTGAGCCCGAGGTTGTGCGCCAGTGCAATGGTCGACTGTACGATGATGGCGTCTTCCGCGCTCTGCATGACGCGTGACACGAACGAGTTGTCCATCTTGAGGCCCTTGAGCGGCAGTCGGCGCAGGTACGCGAGCGAACAGAAGCCGACGCCGTAGTCGTCGATGACAATGGAGAAGCCCTGCGCCCGGCAGTCGGACAGGATTTGCGCCGCACGATCCGGGTTGTGGATTAACGAGGTCTCGGTGATTTCCAGATCAACGAGTCGTGCTGGCAGGCCGTATTTCTTGATGCTCTTCTGTAGATGCGCCACGATGATCGAATCGCCGAGCAGTCGCGGCGAAATATTGATCGCGATGCCAACGCCCGGCGCCATCTTCTGCCAGTCGCGCGCCGCCTGCAAGGCCGTATCAATGACCCAGCGCGTGAGAATGCGGATGGAGTCCGACATTTCTGCCTTGTGCACGAAGTCGCGCGCGGTGAGACGTCCGTATTCCGGGTGATTCCAGCGCACCAGCGCCTCCATGCGCACCGGCTTGCGCGTGAGGCAGTTGATGATGGGCTGATATTCGAGCACCAGTTCGCCACGGTCAATGGCTTCCGGCAGGCCGGCCAGCAACAACAGCTTGCGCTGTTCGAAGACCACCGTGCTGCGGCTGAACAGGCGCACACCGCCACCGGTCTGTTTGGCGTGATACATCGCCTCATCGGCAGCGCGTGAAAGCTCCGAAAACGAACGGCCATGCGTCGGGTAAATCGCGGCGCCGATGCTCGCGGAGACATGAAATTTGCCACCACCGATGATGAAGGGCTGCGCCAGCGCATTGGTAATGGCTTCGCCGATGCGCATTGCACCTTCGGCGGTGCCGACACCGCGTGCGAACACGCCGAATTCATCGCCGCCCAGCCTTGCCGCGACTGCGTCGTCCTGTTCGAGTGCCTGGTCGAAGCGAGTCTTCATCTGGCGCAACACTTCGTCGCCGGCGCCGTGGCCCAGCGTGTCGTTGATGTCCTTGAACTGGTTCAGGTCGAGCAGCAGCAATGTTGCTGACGGCATGCCTTCGTCGGCCTCGGTCTGTTCGATCGTTTCGTTGATTTCGCTGACCAGTCGTTGACGGTTCAGCAGCCCGGTCAGCGGGTCGCGAAAGGCCAGATGCTCCAGCAACTGCAAATAGCGCTTGCGATCCGTGATGTTGCGGCGCGCGCCCCAGATGCGCACCAGCTTGCCATCCTCGACCACGCCAAGCAGCGTGAGCGAAAGCCAGTGGTGGTCTTCACCACGCACCTTGAGCCGAAGCTCGCGTTCGATCAGACGGTAACCGCGGTCAATCCAGTCGCGCAGCGAGGTGCCCTTGAACAGTTCCGGCATGAACTTCGATAGGCGGCGACCGATGACCTCGGGCGCATCCAGATGGTAGTCACGGGCAAAGGCCTCGTTGACGTCAGTGATCAGCGCCTGCTCGCGCAGCGCCGCGATCTGCTGCTCGGGCGGCAGCGTAGTGGCAATCGGCTCATTGATATCCACCGACCAGATGGAGTCGAGGCTCGCCTGGATGAAGGCGCGATGCCGCTCGCGGGTCGCGGTCAGCTCCGCCTCGGATTTCGCCCGTTCCGACACCTCGAACGCCAGCGACAACAGATCAACCGCTGAGCCTGCATAAGCCTGAGCATCACCGTCCCAATGTCGTGGCGACGTGCAATCTTCAAAGCAGACTACCCCCCAGAGCTGACCGTGATGAAAGATCGGCACATCCAGCAGAGCGCGCACACCAGTTTTCGGCAGATAGTCAGGACGAAATTCCAGCAAGACCGGATCGCGCATCGCGTTGTCGACGGCGAGGCTGCGCCGCTGCGAGACGGCGGCAAAGTAGGTCGGAAAGTCAGCCGAGCTGAGTACCTGCCGGTAGCCATCGGTTTCCGGCCTTCTTGCGTCGTGTTGATACAGGCAGGTCAGTGTCGTCAGATCATCCGAAAATTTCCACAGACCGGCACGGGTTACACCCAGCGTTTCGGCGCTGTTACGAAGGATCTGGGTGGATGCGTTCGCGAAGTCGGCGCGATCAACCACCATCGGATTGCGAGCAAGGGAAAACAGTGATTCGTGATACGCGAGCAACTTGAGTTCGCGCTCCGACGCCTCGGTGATGTCGGCAATGGCACCGACATAGCGGACACGCCCGTCCTCAAGCGTCGCCAGTTGACCCTTGCAGGCGAGCCAGACGATGGCGCCGCTCTTGGTTTTGATGCGGAATTCGACGTAGACGTCACGCTCGCCGGCGTCGCACTCGGCCAGCATGCGTTCGACGGTGGGCCGGTCGTCGGGCAGGATGTACTGTGTGAAATCACTGACCGGGCCGTAGTAGCGCCCGGGTTTAAGCGTCTGAAACGACAAGACGTTGTGATAGAGGTCAATCAGTCCGGTGGCCGGCAAATAGTCCCACAGGCCAACACCGCCTGCCTCGAGCGCGCGGTGAAGCAATGGCTCATTGGCTCCGAACGGAATCTTGGTCAACTGTGCGATGCGGGACCCCGCCACTCCACCTCCTGAATTTGCGCTGCCTGGCCACTGGCTCGAACCCCAGGCTAAGGGACCTGCGCTGCCTACCTGAGCCTGACGATGCTATCGGTATTTACCTGTTCTGAACAGACAACCGACAAGTGTTGATCCCGCCTGAACGAGTGGTATCGCGGGCGGTTGCTGCACGAAATTCCTGAAACAAACACAATTGACTGACCGGTCGGTCGGGAATACTATTCGCACACTATATACGCCGCCGCCATGCCGCCTGCACACCGTGTACACCCAAGCCATTGATACGCAGCAGCCTGCCGCTGCATCGGACACAAGCAAAAGCCCTGCCGACGTGGAGTTCGAAGCACGAATTCAGCGCGATGAGCGGATTGAGCCGCAAGACGTGATGCCGGAGGCCTATCGGAAAACACTGATTCGCCAGATTTCGCAGCATGCGCACTCGGAAGTGGTTGGCATGCTGCCGGAGGGCGGCTGGATTACCCGGGCACCCTCTCTCAAGCGCAAGGAAATTCTGCTTGCCAAGGTGCAGGACGAAGGTGGACACGGGCTCTATCTGTACAGCGCGGCGGAAACCCTGGGCGTTAGCCGCGACGCGCTGATCGAGGCTTTGCATGCGGGCAAAGCCAAGTACTCAAGCATCTTCAATTACCCGACCGACACCTGGGCCGACATCGGTACCATCGGCTGGCTGGTGGATGGTGCCGCGATCATGAATCAAGTGCCATTGTGCCGGTGCAGCTATGGGCCGTATGCCCGCGCGATGATCCGCATCTGCAAGGAAGAGTCTTTCCATCAGCGCCAGGGCTTTGACATCCTGCGTACGCTGTGCGAGGGCACGTCGGAGCAGAAGGCGATGGCGCAGGAGTCGGTCAATCGCTGGTGGTGGCCGTCGCTCATGATGTTCGGCCCGCATGACTCCGATTCGCCGCACACCGGGCAGGCGACCGCATGGGGCATCAAGCGCATCAGCAATGATGATCTTCGTCAGAAGTTCATCGACGCGACCGTCCCGCAGGCGCAGTATCTTGGGCTGACGCTGCCCGATCCGGATCTCAAGTGGAACGCTGAACGTGGTCACTACGATTTCGGCAAGATCGACTGGGATGAGTTCTGGCGCGTGGTGAATGGCAATGGCCCGTGCAATGAGGAGCGCATTGCGGCTCGCATTCAGGCATTCGAAGAGGGCAAGTGGGTGCGCGAGGCCGCTGCTGCGCATGCCGCCAAGGTAGCCAAGCGTCAAATTCTGAAAATCGCCGCATGAGTGCGCAAATGCAAAACAAAGCAAATCCGAAGAGCGCTGAGTGGCCTCTGTTTGAAGTCTTCGTCCGCAGCAAACAGGGGCTTGACCACAAGCATGCAGGCAGCCTCCATGCAAGCGATGCGCAACATGCGCTGGCGCTCGCGCGTGACGTCTACACGCGGCGGCAGGAAGGCGTGAGTCTGTGGGTCGTGCCGTCGAATGCGATCACGGCGAGCGACCCGTCACAGAAGGCCGACAACTTCGACCCGATGGCGTCAAAGATTTACCGGCATCCGACGTTCTACGATATTCCCGACGAAGTCGGGCACATGTAGCACACCCTCGCGTGGTCAGGCGGATCGCGATGGTGCTTGCCTGCCCGTTTTCTGGTCGATAACCAAACATCACGCCGCCACCCATGTCCCGTACCCAGTCCGAAGAAACACTTTTGTTGCTTGCCGATACCTGTCTGCTGTGGGGGCACCGGTTGTCGGAATGGTGTGGTCATGGGCCGGCGCTTGAGGAAGACATCGCGTTGACCAACGACGCACTGGACGTGATCGGGCAGGCACGTGCCTTGTTGCAGCGCGTTGCGGCGCAGCGTTCCCCGGCGACGACTGAGGACGCCCTGGCCTATCTGCGCGATGCCGACGACTTCCATAATCTTGCCCTGGCGGCAATGCCGAATATCGATTACGCGCACACCGTGCTGCGCTCCCTGATGCTGGCGGCCTGGTTCGTCCCGGTGTGGGAGAGTCTGGCGCGTGCGGCGGATCGACCACTCGCTGATATCGCGGCAGACGCCGTGAAGGAATCACGCGGGCATTTGCGTCACGCCAGCGACTGGGTCATACGCTTTGGCGATGGCACGTCTGAATCACGACGCCGCATTGAAGAGGCGATCGCAGCATTGTGGCCATTTGCGGCGGAGTTGCTGGCGGCTGATATTGAGGGCGTCGATACGGCGCTTCGCAATGCCGCCTGGCTTGGTGCGATGCAGGAGACCTTTGCTCACGCTACCCTGCCGATGCCACCACTCCCGGCGTCCGGTGCCACACCGAACAGCCGCGAGCATCGCCGGGTACTGCTGGCCGAAATGCAATCGCTTGCCCGGCAGCATCCCGGCGCGAACTGGTAGATATTTTCTTATGGCACGACACTTTTATCCCCTGACTGTCCTTGATGTGGTTCGCGAGACGGCCGATTGCATTTCGGTCAGCTTTGATGTTCCCGCTGAATTGCGCGAGTTGTTTGCCTATGGCGCCGGGCAATACATCACGTTGCGTGCCGAGGTAGGCGATCGCGAATTGCGACGCTCGTATTCGCTCTGTTCAGCACCGCACGAAAACGAATGGCGTGTGGCCATCAAGCGGGTCGATGGCGGGCAGTTTTCGCAGTGGGCACATGCGCTCCTGCGTGCCGGCGAAGTGATCGATGTCTTGCCGCCGGACGGGCATTTTGTTTATGCACCTGACAAGTCGCGGGCAAGGCATGTCTTGCTGTTGGCAGCGGGTAGCGGCATCACGCCAACCCTTGCGATCCTGAAAACGATTCTTGAGCAGGAAGACCAGTCACAGGTAACGCTGGTGTACGGCAACCGCCGGGTCAAGGACATCATCTTCAAGGAGCAGATTGAGGACTTGCGCGATCGCTTCCTGTCGCGCTTTCAACTGATCCATACGCTGAGCGGTGAGGTTCAGGAAGCACCGATTGCCAATGGACGGCTTGATGGCGCGAAAGTGAAGACGCTGTTCGCGTCCCTGCTGGATCGAAACCTGATTGATGATGTTTTCATTTGCGGACCCAGCGGCATGATTGAGTCCTGCGCTGCGGCCTGTGCGGACGCTGGGATCGCCAGCGACCGCGTGCACAAGGAAATTTTTGGTGTGCCGCTGTCGGCCATGCCAGCCGTCGCGAACGTTGCTGATGGTCACGCGCCCGGCGAATCGGCGCGTTTGCTGGTGATGGCGGACGGCATTGAACGCGAGCTGCACGTCGCTTACCGTGGCGAATCGGTGCTGGATGTGGTGTTAGGCGCCGGTATTGACGTGCCGTACGCCTGCAAGGCGGGTGTGTGCTGCACCTGCCGCGCCCAGGTGGTCGAGGGTGAAGTCCGCATGGACGCTAATTTCGCGCTGGAGCAGCACGAGGTAGACCGGGGCTTTGTGCTGACCTGCCAGTCGCATCCGGTCAGCGATAGCGTCCGCCTGAGCTACGACGCGCGGTAGGTTCCGTCCTCGCCCCTAGAATCGAGTGCTATGCCTCGTGGACCATCTTCTGCTCATTCGCTGCAGCGCGAAACCATTCTGAACGTATCGGCCGATACGTTTGCAGAGGTCGGCTATCCGTCGGCCACGATGGCAGAGCTTGCCTCACGCTGTCAGGTGTCGAAAAGCCTGCTCTATCACTACTATCCGGCCAAGGACGCGATCCTGTTTGATCTCATGCACGAGTACATGCTCAAGCTTGAAGAACTGGTGCGGGAGGTCTCGGATCAGGAATTGTCGGCACAGCAGTCGCTCGCGGAGGTGGTGCGCCGCTTTGTGCGCGAATACGAAACATCTCGGACGCGACACATTGTGCTGCTCAACGATGTGAAATTCCTGCCTCCGGTGCAGCGTGAAATCGTGCTCAAGCAGGAGCGTGGCGTGGTGCAGGCGTTTGCCGATCTGATTGCCGCAAGCTACAACGTTGACGGCGCGCGCGCCAAGGTGCTCACGATGAGCGTGTTTGGCATGATCAACTGGACATTTACCTGGCTCAAGCCCGGTGGTCCGTTGACTTATGCGCAGTTCGCGGAGGCGGTCGTTGGCATGCTCGAAGGCGGACTCAACGGTGGCGCTGAGCGCATCAAACATATCGGCCAGATCGGCCAAAGCAAAGCGAATCGAAACAAGAAGGAAATCCAGCATGTCTGAACCGCTCGTCCTCGTTGAAAAATTGACCTCGCCCGCGAAGGTCGCGCTGGTCAAGTTCAATCGCCCGAAAGTCATGAATGCGCTGAATGACGCGCTGGCTGAGGAACTGGCTGGCAAGCTCGCAGCACTCGACGCTGATCCCGACGTACATGTCATCGTGGTGACTGGCAATGAAAAAGCATTTGCAGCAGGTGCTGACATCGCGGCGATGGCCGAATGGGATTACGCCCATGTCTATAACGAAAACTACATCACCAAACACTGGGAAGCCGCAAAGGGCATGCGCAAGCCGATGATTGCGGCGGTGTCCGGCTATGCGCTCGGCGGTGGTTGCGAGTTCGCCATGATGTGCGACATCATCATCGCGGCGGACAATGCGAAATTCGGGCAACCGGAAATCACCATCGGCACCATCCCCGGCATGGGTGGAACGCAGCGCCTGCCGCGTGCGGTGGGCAAGGCGAAGGCGATGGAGTGGTGCCTCACCGGACGCTTCATTACGGCGCAGGAGGCGGAAGCCGCAGGCTTGGTCGCACGCATTGTTCCTGCCGACAAACTGATGGAAGAGGTACTCGCCACCGCTGGCAAGATTGCGAGTTTCTCGCTGCCCGCCGTGATGAAGGTGAAGGAAACGATCAACGCTGCGTACGAGACGACGCTTGCTCAGGGTTTGCAATTCGAACGCCGCGAATTTCATGGCACGTTTGCACTCAAGGACCAGAAGGAAGGCATGCGCGCCTTTGTCGAAAAGCGCAAACCTGATTTCAAGAATCAGTAAGCAGCGGTCCGTGACAAAAAAAGTATTTGGCTTTGCTGGCTGGTCGGGCAGCGGCAAGACCACGCTCATCGAGCGCGTGATCTCGCATCTCGCCGGTAACGGCGTGCGTGTTGCGCTGATCAAGCATGCCCATCATGCGTTCGACGTCGATCAGCCGGGCAAGGATTCTTATCGTCATCGTGAAGCCGGTGCGAGCGAAGTGCTCATTTCCAGCGGCAAGCGCTGGGCATTGATGCATGAACTGCGTGGCGAGCCGGAACTGACGCTGGCGGAGGCGGTGGAGCGATTTGGCGCCTGTGATCTGGTGCTGGTCGAAGGCTACAAGCGCGAAGCGATCCCGAAAATCGAGATCTGGCGGGCAGAAGTGGGCAAACCGCTGCTGTTCCCGACCGATCCGAACATTGTCGGACTGGCGACCGACGATGCGCTCCCGGCAACGGTTCAGGAACCGACCTTCGCCCGCTTCGGTCTCAACGAAATCGCGCGTCTGGCGGAATTTGCATTGCACCATTCCAGGGCAATTTAAGCCTTCGTTGGTGCTGTGCAACATGCCGGCATGCCGTTCGTCTGATTTGAGGGCCTCAGGCCGGACAATCGTTGACACAATGACGTCCGAAGAGGAACATCCCGTTTTATGACATTGACGTATTTGCCTCCGGTTGCCCGATTCGCCGCTTGCGTGGCGGGTGCGGTGCTGCTCGCGGCGAGTCCGGCAATGGCTCAGGATGATGCCGGTTATTTCTCGGGCGTCCGGCTCAATGCCGCGACCAGCGGCGAATCGACGGCGTGGAGCTTCGCGCCGCCGGGGCTCAAGCTCGGTCAGGCGCTCGAGTACACGCGCGCCAGCGATCGCGCCAGTACGGCCTTCAGCGGATACCAGTTTGCCGGCGGTTTTGCCGTTGGTGCAGCGGTTAACGCCGACCGCCCGAGTTCGCCGCAGGGTTCCGGTGTCGGCCTCAAGTTCGACGGGCTGCGCTGGGGCGAAACCCGTCCCGCCGTGGTTGTGGACGTGGTCTCGGCATTCAACTGGCGCAATTCGCTCTCAGTTTTCGGCAAAGTCGGTGTTGGTCGTACCGATGGTCGCGCGACGCCGGAATGGGTATCGCCTGCGGCATCGGCACTCGATCGCACCGCGATTTCCTACGGCGTCGGCGTGCGCTATGACTTCACGACCAGCCTTGGTCTCAAGCTTGAGT
>CAYMSY010000055.1:0-13216 GCA_964393195.1 uncultured Alcaligenaceae bacterium
TTAGCCCTTTCTGCATGAGGCTTCTGCGAAAAAGTTGATTGCCTCATGACAGGTCTGGCCGACGACGATTCCGCTGGCCAGCGCCCGTATGTTGCCGTGGCTGATACGACCAGTGCGCAGCGTGCTTTCTGCCTCGCCGATGCGCGCAGTCAGGTGGCTGACGGTGCATGCCGCAACCCCGTGGCTCTGCAGGATGTCAAGGCTGCGAATCCCGGCGTTGTCGAGTCCGATGCCAGCGTCGTTGAACACGACCAGCGCCGGCGGATGTGCCAACGCCAGGTGTGCCGCACTGACGCCGCCGTGTGACCCGGTCACCACCACGTGTCCGCGCATTTCTTCGCTGACGGCACTGACGCTGTCGATCAGGAACGTTTGCAGATTGCGCACGATTACTCGACGTGCTTTTCGTAGAACGCCAATGTTGAAAGCGGCATGAATCCAAGGCGCGCAAGGATCGGCTGGCTTTCGGGGCTTGCTTCCACCGCGAGATAGCTTGCGCCGCGTGCGTTCGCGCATAGCGCCCGCGCCTTGAGCAGGCTCGTGTAAGCGCGCTGCCGTCGCCACGCGGCTTTCGTCGTGCCGCCACAGAGCAGCGCGTATGGCGCTCCGGGGGCGTGAAACATGTAGCCCGAGCTGACCGGTTCATCGCCGGTTACGAATCCCGCGAAAAACACGATGCCGGGATCGCGCTTTACCAGCCGGTCACGGTAATCATCGACGTAACGCGCGTTCGGCGCATCGGGCCACACGTCGTCCCAGATTTCCTGATAGGCGTCGAGCGAAGCGGGGGTGGTCAGCTCGCGTACATCCAATGCGGAGTTACCTGATTTCATGCTGCTGTCACCGGCAGGCAATGCCGCCAACACGGCATCAACGGAACTGGCCATCAACGTGCTGTGATCGTTCTCTTGAAACCCTCGCGCAACCAGTGCCGCACGCAATGCGTCACGCGCCACATCATGGGCGTAGAGCTTCCACATGAGCACCCTGGCGGCGCCGCGTACGGCCGAGAGTTCTTCCTCGACGACAGTCCTTGCGAGATCGTCGTTACAGTCATGCCACATGATGTAGCGCTGGCTGCCGGTCGCGGTCGTATAGCGGCAGGTGTGCGCAGACTGCTCGCGCATGCACCCCGCGACGCTCGCGTTGCGGCGCATGGTTTCGTCATAGAGCGCCAGCAATGCGGCGCGATCAGGAGCTTGCGTCACATCACGCTATAGACCGGTCCACCGCCACCTTCGGGCGTGACCCAGTGAATGTTCTGCAGCGGGTCCTTGATGTCGCACGTCTTGCAATGAACGCAGTTCTGCGCGTTGATTTGCAATTTCTTGCCGCCGCCGTCTTCGTCTACGAATTCATACACACCTGCCGGACAGTAGCGACTCTCCGGCCCCGCGTATTTCGCGAGGTTGACCTTGACCGGGATCGAGACATCGCGCAATTGCAGATGCACCGGCTGATCCTCTTCGTGGTTGGTGTTCGACAGGAACACGGACGACAATTTGTCAAATGTGATCACGCCATCGGGCTTCGGGTAGCTGATCATCGGCATCTGGTCGGCGGGCTTGAGGTATTCGTTGTCAGCCTTGCCGTGGCGCAGCGTCCAGCCGACGAGTTTGCCGAGTCCGAGGTCATTGAGCCACATGTGAATGCCGCCGTGCAACGTGCCCAGCGTCATGCCCCACTTGAGACCGGGCTTGACGTTGCGAACCTTGTACAGGTCGCTGAATACCCAGCTCTTTTTCCAGCCATCGTTGTAGGCGTGCAGTTCATCGTGCTGACGATCGGTCTTGACGGCATCAAACGCCGCCTCGGCCGCGAGCATGCCGGTTTTCATCGCGTTGTGGGAACCCTTGATGCGCGGCAGGTTCACGAAGCCGGCGCTGCAACCGATCAGCGCACCACCCGCAAACGAGAGCTTGGGCACACTCTGCAAGCCACCTTCGTTGATCGCACGCGCACCATAAGCAAGGCGCTTGCCGTCTTCGAGTAACGGCTTGATGTGCGGGTGCAATTTGAAACGCTGAAACTCATCAAACGGCGACAGCCAGGGGTTCTCGTAACTCAGATGAATCACGAAACCAATTGCGACCAGCGCATCCTTATTTTCGTTGGTCAGGTGATACAGGAAGGAACCGCCACCGGTCTTCGAATCGAGTGGCCAGCCCTGCGAGTGCGTGACGAGGCCCGGTTTGTGTTTCGCGGGATCAATCTGCCACAACTCCTTGATGCCGATGCCATATTTCTGTGGATCAACACCATCGCGCAGATTAAATTTTTTCATCAGCTCCTGCGACAGCGAGCCGCGCACCCCCTCCGCAAACAGCGTGTACTTGGCATGCAGCTCCATACCGGGCTGGAACTCGCCCTTCTTCTCGCCGTCCTTGCCAACGCCCATGTCGCCCGTGGCCACACCAATCACGGCACCCGCATCATTGAACAGCACTTCCGCTGCCGCGAAACCCGGATAGATCTCCACGCCCAGCGCCTCTGCCTGCTCGCCCATCCACTTGCACACGCGGCCGAGGCTCACGATGTAGTTGCCGTGGTTGTTCATGAGTTTCGGCAGCGTCCAGTTGGGGACTTTGGTTCCGCCAGTTTCGCTGAAGGTCCAGAACTGGTCGTCAGTCACCGGCGTGTGAATCGGTGCGCCTTTTTCTTTCCAGTCGGGAATCAACTCGTTAAGCGCGAGCGGATCAATGACGGCGCCCGACAGAATATGCGCGCCGACTTCGCCGCCTTTTTCAAGGATGCAGACCGAGACTTCGCGATTGTTCTCGGCGGCAAGCTGTTTCAGCCGGATGGCGGCAGACAGGCCCGCTGGTCCGGCGCCCACAATTACAACGTCGTATTCCATCGCGTCGCGGTCGGCTCGAATGCTGGTCATAAGTCAATGGTCTGGTTGTTGTTGAATCTGGGGCGGGCGGGGCACATCGTGACGGAACAGCGAATGGCGCCGATTGGCGATCTGTTTCGTGTTTCTACTGGCGTGACAGTGACTTGCGCATCTTGTACTTGTCAAACTGCATGTCGATGCGGCGAAACCCGAAACGCTCGTAAAGACGCTGTGCCGGATTGTCGCGAAAAACATTGAGGGTCAGCTCGTTGAGCTGGCGATTGCGCGCCAGATTTTCGACGAGCATAAGGGTGGCCCAGCCAATGCCACGATTGCGATGCTGGCGCTCCAGCTGTATGTCGCCCACATGCAGGGCGGTGGGGCTGTCCGGTTCGTCGCGCACACTCAGAAAGCCAAGCGTCGTGCTCGGTGATATTGATGCGTCCACGATCAGATAAAACGACGCACGTGGTGCGAGGTTTCTCCAGCGCGTGTCGTCAAATTCCTGACCACGGCGAACGAGGTAAGGTGACATGTTGTCCCGAGCCAGCGCCAGACAGTATTCAAGGCGACGATCGGTTGTCGCAACCGGAACCAGAGCCGGTACGGGTACTGGCGCGAACGCATGACCGCTTCCCGCGACTCTGTCATTCGGGAATTCTGTGTCGACGGCGAACGCGGCGCTGGCATCAGAGTTCATCGGGCGATTATAGTTAGCGATTCCATACCGGATTCCCGAATTTAGAGGAAGTTTTCTCGATGGATCACTCCAAACAGCTTGCTGCAGTGTCGACAAGCGTAGCCGCGCTGCGTGATGTTGTGATGCATGAAGTGGCCATGCCCGTACGCTGGGGCGACATGGATGCCTACCAGCATGTCAACAACACCGTGTATTTCCGCTATATGGAGCAATGTCGGCTCGAGTGGTTCGCCAAGCTGGGCTTCAAGACGGTTGACGAGGACATCGTGCCGATTCTGGTTGAAGCCAATTGCCGTTTCATCCGTGCGATCACCCATCCGGCCACAGTGCGGGTGACTATTCGGGTAACCGACATTGGCGCCAAGATCGTGGAGACCGTGCATGACCTGTTCGTCGAGGACGAGTTGTACGCGACCGGCGTCTGCAAGCTGCTATGGATGAGCCGTAGCGCCAACAAGGGCATTCCGCTTCCGGACAGTGTGCGCACGCGACTGCTGCGCGCGGCTTGAGTTGAAGCACGCACCGGAGTTGTCGTGACCGAGCCTCTTTGGACCCCAACGGCTGACCGTATCGCGGCGAGTCGAATTACCGCTTTTACCGATTCGCTGAGCAAAAAGTATTGCCAGCGGTTTCCTGACTACTGGAGCCTCTGGCGATGGTCGATCGCCAATAAGGAAGTATTCTGGCGCGAGCTGTGGGACTTCTGCGGGATCGTTGGGGACAAAGGCGAACGTACTCTGGTGGATGGCCATTTGATGCCGGGCGCGGCATGGTTTCCCGATGCCCAGGTCAACTTTGCCGAAAACCTGCTGCGAAAACGGGGGGATGATGATGCGCTGGTGTTCTGGAACGAGCAGGGCAATCGTCGGCGCCTGAGTTTTGACGAGTTGCATGACTCGGTCGCCCGCATGCAGCAGGCGCTCCGAAGCGCAGGTGTGGTCACGGGTGACCGTATTGCGAGCATCCTGCCCAATATTCCGGAAGCCGCCATTGCCATGCTGGGTACCGCGAGCCTGGGGGCGGTGTGGTCGTCATCGTCGCCCGACTTTGGGGTGCAGGGAGTATTGGATCGCTTCACGCAAATCGCACCGAAAGTATTGTTTGCCGTGAATGGCTACTTCTACAACGGCAAGGTGGTCGATACGCGAGACAAGGTACGGGAGATCGCCGCACGGTTGCCGAGTGTGGAGGTTGTCGTCTGGGTCGAGTATGTGGCGGATTTGCCTGTAGCAGCTGACCCGACAGTATTTGCCTTGTGGTCAGATTTCATCGACACGCCGGCGAGCGGAATTGCCTTTCCCCGCTTTCCTTTCAATCACCCGCTTGTCGTCGTTTACTCCAGTGGCACTACCGGCCTGCCGAAATGCATGGTTCATGGTGTCGGCGGTACGTTGCTGCAACACGTCAAGGAGCACGTTCTGCATTCGGATGTCCATGACGGCGATCGAGTGTTCTATTTTTCGACCACCGGCTGGGTCATGTGGAACTGGCTCATTTCAGGGCTTGCTACCGGCGCGACCTGCCTGCTTTATGACGGCTCGCCATTCGCGGAGCGCGGGCGCATTCTGTGGGACTTTGCCGAAGCGGAAAATTGCACGCTGTTCGGCACCAGCGCGAAGTACATCGATGCCTGCAAAAAAGCGGGCGTGGTGCCGCGCCGAACGCATCAACTGTCGGCACTGCGTTCGTTGCTGACCACGGGGTCGCCGTTGCTGCCGGAAAGCTTCGACTATGTTTACCAGTGCGTGAAGCAAGACGTGCATCTGGCGTCGATTTCCGGCGGTACGGACATCATGGCCTGCTTTGCACTCGGCAACCCGACACTGCCCGTCTATCGCGGTGAATTGCAGTGCCGGGGGCTCGGCATGGCGACGGATGTATTTGACGACCACGCGCAGTCGCTGCGCGGCGAGATGGGCGAATTGGTCTGCACGCAGACGTTCCCCTCCATGCCGCTTTACTTCATGAATGATCCGGATGGTTCGCGCTATCACGCGTCCTATTTCGAGCGCTATCCGGGCCTTTGGTGTCATGGCGACTGGTGTCAGATCACGGAGCATGATGGCATGGTGATCGTTGGCCGTTCCGACGCCACACTCAATCCCGGGGGCGTGCGTATCGGTACGGCAGAAATTTACCGTCAGGTGGAGACACTTGATGAAGTGATCGAGTCCATCGTCATCGGCCAGCTATTTCAGGGCGATGCCCGGGTCGTGCTTTTTGTGAAACTGGCAGACGGCATCGTCCTCGATGCTGATCTCATAGAGCGCATCAAACAGCGCATCCGCGACAACACGACGCCGCGTCATGTGCCGGCAAAGATTGTGCAGGTGCCGGACATCCCGCGCACCAAGAGCAACAAGATTGTTGAACTGGCAGTGCGCGACATCGTGCATGGGCGCAATGTCAAGAATATTGAGGCGTTGGCCAATCCGGAGGCGCTGGAGCATTTCCGCAATCGGGTCGAGCTTGCGAGCTGACGTCATACGACGTCTTGTCCGCGATCGATTATTTTTTGTGCAATGCATCATCCCGCCATGCCGAATTCGTACAATCTGCGGGTTAATTGCGAGGGCTGACTGTGAACAAAATTTTCCCGAGCGCTGAAGCGGCGCTTTCCGGCGTGATCAAGGACGGGCAACTGCTCGGTGTCGGCGGCTTTGGGCTGTGTGGCATTCCCGAAGCGCTCATTGACGCGCTGGTGGCCAGTGGCGCCAAGAATTTGACGGCGATTTCCAATAACGCCGGGGTTGATGGTTTTGGTCTTGGCAAGTTGCTCGCCACCCGGCAGATCAAAAAGATGATCTCAAGCTACGTTGGCGAGAACAAGGAGTTCGAACGGCAGTACCTCGCCGGTGAACTGGAGCTTGAATTTACGCCACAGGGCACGCTCGCAGAGAAGCTGCGTGCGGGCGGCGCCGGCATTCCTGCGTTCTTCACCAAGACCGGCGTTGGCACCATCGTCGCCGAGGGCAAGGAAATTCGCGAGTTCGATGGCGTCAAGTACGTCATGGAGCGTTCGCTGGTGCCGGATGTGTCACTGGTCAAGGCCTATATCGCCGACAAATCGGGCAATCTCGTGTTCCGCAAGACCGCCCGCAACTTCAACCCGAACGTCGCCATGGCGGGAAAAATTACTGTCGTCGAAGTCGAGAAAATTGTTGAGACCGGCGCACTGGACCCCGATCAGGTTCACCTGCCCGGTATCTTCGTTCACCGCATTGTGCTCAATGCAACTCCCGAGAAGCGCATTGAACAGCGCACCATTACTGCCACATCGGCGAAAGCAGGAGCCTGATCATGCCGTGGAATCGTGACGAAATGGCGGCGCGTGCGGCCAAAGAATTGCAGGACGGTTTCTACGTGAACCTTGGCATCGGATTGCCGACGCTGGTGGCGAACCACGTGCCGAAGGGCATGGAAGTCTGGCTGCAGAGCGAAAACGGACTGCTCGGCATTGGCCCGTTTCCGACTGAGGAAAACGTCGATGCGGATCTCATCAATGCCGGAAAACAAACAGTAACGACCTTGCCCGGTTCATCAATCTTCTCGTCTGCGGACAGCTTCGGCATGATTCGCGGCGGCAAGATCAATCTCGCCATTCTCGGGGCGATGCAGGTCAGCGAAAAGGGCGATCTGGCGAACTGGATGATTCCCGGAAAGATGGTCAAGGGCATGGGCGGTGCCATGGATCTGGTCGCCGGAGTTGGCCGCGTGGTTGTGCTCATGGAACATGTGGCGAAGAAGAAGGACGGTTCAACCGATCTCAAAATTCTTCCCGCCTGCAACCTGCCGTTGACCGGTGTTGGCGTTGTCAATCTGATCATTACCGATCTTGGCGTCATGGAAGTGACCAAAGACGGACTCAAACTCATTGAACTTGCGCCGGGTGTGACGCGCGAAGAGATCGCCGCTGCGACCGGCTGTGCCCTTCATTAGTCTGACGAGCGGGATCGTGACGCGATGCTCCGCCGCGCTGGCGGCGCTTTTCTGTGTCGTCACCTTCAACGCATTCGCGCAAACGCCAGCTGCGAGCCTGCCGGCGCCATCCCCGACGGGGCAGCGCCTGTTTGATGCGGCGCGCGACAAACTCGTGCAGATTCGCATCCTTACGCGTGCGGGCAGCTCGCAGTCGACGGTCGGCTCGGGCTTTCTGATTGCGCCTGATGGCACGGCGCTGACCAACTACCACGTGATCTCGCAGCTCGTCCTTGAGCCGCAGCGCTATCGCGCCGAGTATGTGCGCGTTGACGGCAAGCGCGGTGCTGTTGCCTTGCTCGGCTTTGACGTGATCCATGATCTGGCGATGGTGCGACTGGAGGAGATGGCCGGTGCGGCACACTTTTCGCTGCGTGCGGAAACTGATCCGTTGCGGCAGGGTGAAAAGATTTTCTCTCTGGGCAATCCGCTGGACTTGGGCTTCGCCATATCGGAAGGTACTTACAACGGTCTGGTTGAACGACGTCTTTACGACACGATTCATTTCACCGGCGCCCTGAATCCCGGCATGAGCGGCGGCCCGGCAGTTGACGAAAGTGGTCGCGTGATCGGTGTCAACGTGGCTGGCACTGGCGGCGAGCTGGCCAACCTGCTGGTACCTCTGCGTTATGTCCGTGCGCTGATCGCGGCCCCGCGCAGCGCCACGCTCGACAAGGCCGCCATCACGCCACAGCTCATTGCGCATCAGGATGCACTGATTGCTGCCTTGCTCGGCAAGCCGCTTCCGCGGCAGGCGCTGGGCCCGACGACCGTTGGCGTGGGGGACGACAAACTGCTTCGCTGCTGGGGACAATCTGCGGCGAAACCGGACAAGCCGTATCGCTCGGAATCGATTCGCTGCATGCTGCAGAGCAGTCTTTACATCGATCAGAATTTTGGTACGGGTTCAGTGACCTGGGACCACGTCTATCGCAACGGCGACAAACTGGGGGCGCTGCGCTTTGCGGCGTGGAGTTCCCGTTCGCTGGGCGCGTTGGCGCTGGCGGGGCAGGGCAACCTCAAGCCCACGCGCTACCTGACGCGACCGCATTGCCACGAGGACTTCGTCACCCACAGCGGGACTACGTTTCGGGTCAGCATGTGCGTGCGCGCGCACCGCGAGTTCGAAGGGCTGTTCGACATGAACGTCAACGCGATCACGGTGGACCGAGCGACCGAGGGCCTGTCGAGTAGTCTCGACGTGCGCGGCGTGTCGTTCGCCAACGGCAACCGCCTGCTTCGCGCCTTTGTGGAGGCGTCGGCATGGACGAAGTGATGAGCGCCACGACCGATGAGCCATTGTCGCCGGTGGCGGCGGTCGCGGCTGATGACGTCGTTTTTCTCGAACTGCTCGACAAGCACGACAGTCTGGTTGAGCGAAATCGCTTTGAGCACTTGCCGCTGACGCTGGGTTCGGCCTACGACAACGACTACATCGTTGATGCCGAGGCCAGCAAAGACCGGCGCCAGCTTGCGCTGTTGTTGGTTCGCGGTGCCGATGGCGGGCTGCTGCTCAAGGCGGCTGAGGGCGCTCCCGATTTCTGGGCGCCCGGCGGCTTGACGCGCTCATGGCAGATTGATCCGGACCAGAGTTTCATCGTCGGCGGGCATCGCATGCGTATCCGTACGCGTGCCTACGTGCCGCATCCGCGCGCGCTGCCGACGCAGGTGCTGCCCGCGCTCGGTCGCTGGGCATGGCTATGGGCCGTTCCGCTGGCGATCATTTGCATGCTGGCGGTGACCTGGCTTTCCGATATTGATGGCGAACGCAGTGCTGTCTATCTCACCAGCGCCCTGGTGATGCTTGGCGTGCTCTCGGTCTGGTCTGGCGTCTGGGCGCTGGTGTCGCGCCTGACAGGTCGTGCGAGCCATTTTCTGGCGCATCTGTCGATCGCAGCGCTCGCTGCCGTGGTGTTGATTGTGCTGGACTATCTGTTCGACACAGCGGCGTTTGCCTTCAATCTGCCGTCGATACAGCGCTACGACTATGCGCTCGTGGGGCTGACCGTTGCGGTGCTTGTGTGGTGTCACTCGCGACTCGTCGCACGGTTGCGTTCGCGCACGGCGGTGGTTTCGGCGGTGCTGCTTGGTGGCGCCCTGTTTGGCATTCAGGCGCTCACGGCCTACACCGCACGCGGCAACATCGCGAGCACACAGACGCTCACCGAGCTGCGGCCGCCGGCGATGCGCGTTGCCGGCGGGAGTACGGTGGAGAATTTCTTCGTCGACGCCGAGGCGCTCAAGGCGCGCGCGGAATCGTCAAGACCAGAAAAGCCCGAGGGCTTCGACTTCGCTGGCGGCGAGGACTAACGGTCATTCCGGGCGGAGCAGCGGCGGATTTCCGGCTTCGCTTTTTCGCATACAGCTTTTTTCTGAAAGCCCCATTCAATAAGGGCTAAGGCATAATTTACGAAAAAAGTCGACATTAGCCGATTTTTGGCTGTATGCCCACATAAATAAAGATTTCAGACAAAAGTTGTTGCTGGAAATTTGCTGATTTCGATCGGCACGGGCAATGGCAAAATCGCGGCAGGGGGTTTCCTGAACGGGTGCAGCACATCGCTGCGCGCAGTCTGTCGGGCGTTCGGCGCACGACTCGCTGAGCCGTTCCTGTTTATTCGTTGTCTCCACTGTTCTGTGTGCGCTGAATCTGCCTGAATGTCCGCGATCCTGTCACCGATGATGCCGGAATCACCGACGCTCGCACCTGCCGGCGAGCCGGACGCACGCGCGCTGCTTCGCTCGGCGACGGCGGCATTTGAACGCGGCGAACACGGACAAGCTATTGAAATTGCAGGCCGCGCCGAAACGCTCGCGCACGAAGTGGATGACCGCAGCGCGCTGATTGAAGCCCTGCGCCTGCTGGTTGCGCTTTACAGTCGCGAAGGACAACCGGAACAGGCGATTGTGGTCGGACAGGAAGCGCTGCAATGGATTCGCGACAGCGAGGATCATGCCGGTCGCGCCGATCTGCTCTGCAACATGGCGGCGTGTTTTCTCGAACTCGGGCTCGACGAAGACGCGCTCAGCCATGTCAGCGAAGGTGTTGAGGCGGCGCGCAGGGCCGATGACCCGCGCCTGCTGTGTCAAGCCTACAACCGCATTGGTCTGGCCAACGGCCAGCTCGGGCAGTTTGATGAAGCCGATCGCTTTCTGCTCGACGCGCTGGCGCTCGCGCGTGAACTGCAAAGCCCGGAGGAGCTGTACCGCACGCTCAACAATCTCGGCGTCGTCGCTTCCGACAGTTTCGACGCCTGCCGTGATCGCGGTGAGCATGAGCTTGCCTCGCAGGCGATCGCTCGCGCGCGCAAGTTTGCGCAGGAGGCGCTGCAGGTTGCCCATGCGTCGGGCAACGCCTATCGCGCCGCGCTCTGTTTGTCGAATCTCGGCCGCTACCTCGGGGTCAGCGGCGAGGTCGGCCCGTCGTTTGAACTGCTTGATCAGGCCTATGCGCTGGCGATCAAGAATGGCTACCGCTCGCTCGCACTCGCCTGTGACGGCATCCGCGCCGAGGTGCTGGTGCAGGCAGGGCGTCATCATCAGGCCATCCCGGTATTGCTCATTGCCCTCGAGCGCGCGCAGGCGACCTATTCGAGCGGACTTGTTCGCGACATGCACCTCCAGCTCTACAAAGCGTACAAGGCGCGCGGCAGCATGGCCGAAGCACTGGAGCAGCATGAAAAATTCCATGCACTGGTGAAGACACAGCTGGAGCAGCGCAGCCACACACAGTCGCGCCTGCTGCTCAACCGCATGGAGCTTGATCAGGCGCGTTTCGGTGCCGAGCGTGCACGCATGGAGGCGGACCTGCATCGTGAGCGTGCCGAGCGCATGGCTATCGAAAACGCGCAACTCGAAGCCGAGGCAATCGAGCTGGGCCGCAATCTGCTGGCCGATCCGCTGACCGGGCTCGGCAATCGTCGCCAGATTGATCTTGGCCTGCCGCCGCTGCTGGTGCATGCGGCAAGAAGCGGCATGACGCTCTCGATCGCAGTGCTCGACATTGATCACTTCAAGGCGGTCAACGATCGTTTCGGCCATCCCGTCGGTGACGCCGTGCTCAAGGCGCTGGCCGACATTCTGCGCACCACGCTGCGCAATGGCGACCTGATCGCGCGCATGGGCGGCGAGGAATTCCTGATCGCGCTGATCGATACCCCGAGCCAGTACGCTCGTGAGACCTGTGAACGTTTGCGCGTTGCCGTCGAGCGCCACGCCTGGGACGATCTCGCCGTGGGGCTGCACGTGACGATCAGCATCGGGCTTTGCATACAGGTCGCCGGGCTCGACATGGCGGAAATCCTCGCGCGTGCCGACGCGGCGCTCTACAAGGCGAAGCACGGTGGCCGTAACCAGGTTGCGGAGCTCGCTGCGGCGGTTTGAGTCGGCGTCGCTTCATGTGCGTGCTGCGGTTGTGACGCGCGGCGACTTCTGTGACAATGAATTTGCGGGGCCTGCGATATCGATGTGGCCGCGCGGCCGATGACATTCGTATAACCAACGGAGCATTTCGTGGCAACGATTCGATACATGGTCAACGATGTGGATGCGGCGTTGCCGTTCTACGAAGCACTGGGTTTCACGCTCGCAGATCGTTGGGGCCCGCCGTTTGCAATCGTCGAGCGCGGTGATTTGCAGATCTGGCTGAGCGGCCCCGGTACCTCGGCGTCGAAGCCAATGCTCGATGGTGCAAAACCCGCGCCCGGTGGCTGGAACCGAGTGGTGATTGGCGTCGATGACCTCGACGCTGCAATCGCCGCACTCGGAAAAGCCGGCGCCAAATTCCGCAACCAGCCAATCAGTGGTCCCGGTGGGCGGCAGGTGCTGGCCGAAGATCCCTCGGGTAATCCGGTGGAGCTGTTCGAAGCGCGCAATGAGTGACGCGGGCGGCGCGGCCCCGGCGCCGATTCCGGTCACGTCGCGCGAAGTCTGGTCATGGGCGATGTATGACTTCGCCAACTCGGGCTACACCACGGTGGTCATCACCGGCATTTTCAACGCCTATTTCGTCAGCGTTATCGCGGGTGGCGCCGATTGGGCGACGCTGCTGTGGACAACCGTGGTCGCCATTTCGTACCTGATCGTAATGGTCGTTGGGCCGGTGCTTGGTGCCTGGGCAGATCGCAATGCGGCCAAGAAGCGCGTTCTCGCGTGGTCGACGGCGGGGTGCGTAGTGACCACGCTGACGCTGGCGCCGGTGGCAGCACAGGGTAACGCATTGCTGTGGCTCGCCTGCGTATTGTTCATTGCAAGCAACGTGTTCTATGCGCTCGGCGAGAACTTCACGGCGGCCTTCCTGCCTGAGCTGGCGACCAGTCAGCACATTGCGCGAGTTTCGGCATGGGGCTGGAGCCTTGGCTACGTCGGAGGATTGTTCACGCTCGGCGTTTGTCTCGCGCTGGTGCTGTCACAGCAGGCGGCCGGCGCCAAAGCCATCGACTACGTGCCGTGGACACTCGTCATTACGGCCGTGATTTACGCGCTCGCCAGTGTGCCGACCGTCCTCTTCCTGCGCGAGCGCGCACAACCAGCTGTGGCGCGCGATGCCGTCAATATCTTCGTACGCTTCAAGCGTTCGTGGGTACAGCTGCGTGACTACCCGGACCTCAAGCGTTTCTTCTGGGCCGGGCTTGCCTATCAGGCAGGACTTGCGGTGGTGATCACGCTGGCCTCGGTGTACGCCGAGCAGGCGCTGGGTTTCA
>CAYMSY010000056.1:0-1355 GCA_964393195.1 uncultured Alcaligenaceae bacterium
GCGCAGCGCGCTGGCGCCGGAACTGCCAACCATGGCCGAGGCGGGCATCAAGGATTTCGACGTGTTCACCTGGTGGGGGCTTTTCGCGCCGGCAGGCACCGCGCCCGAGATCGTGAGACGGCTGTCCGTGGAGGTCGGCAAAGCCCTCGCCGCACCTGACCTGCGCGAAAAATGGCTGGCGACCGGCGCTGAGCCGTCGGCCAGCTCACCGGAGGAATTCAGCGCCTTTATCGGCAAGGAACTGCCGAAATACGCGCGAATCGTCAAGGAGTCCGGCGCAAAGGTCGACTGACCTGATCGCCGCGAAACAGCGCGCAACCCTTATCCACAAAGGTTTCGCGCTGAAAATCGCCACTGAAAAACCGCTCCGGGCGCGGGCGCAACACGCGGGGCCTGAATTTTGCTGTCAATGCACAGCTTTGGCGCGTTACAGCCTGTGACAGCGTAAAATTCAAGTGCGATATGAAGAAATTGACCGGTAGCATTGTTTTTATTCGACTTTTTCTCGCGAGCGTCTTGTCGCTCGGGGTGTCGCACGTCCACGCCCAGGGTCCGAACCTGCTTTCGCAAGCCGCGCTGATCATCGATGCCCGCTCCGGCGAGCCGATTTATGCGAAAAACGCCAACGCGGTCACCCCGATTGCCAGCATCACCAAACTCATGACCGCAATGGTCGTGCTTGATGCCCAGCAAAATCTTGATCAGCTGCTGACCGTTGACGTCGAGGATCTCGATTATCTGAAAGCCAGTCGCTCGCGGCTGTCGATCGGCAGCGAGCTGTCGCGCCGCGAAATGCTGCAACTCGCCCTGATGTCGTCGGAAAATCGCGCCGCCAGCACGCTCGGTCGCTTCTATCCGGGTGGCCTGAAAGCGGCCGTTGCGGCCATGAACGCCAAGGCGAAAGCGCTTGGCATGACCAACACGCACTACGTCGACACCACTGGCCTCTCGCCCGAAAACGTCTCGACCGCGCGTGATCTTGCTGTGTTGGTACAAACGGCACAACGTTACCCACTCATCCGCGAATACAGCACCCAGCAGGATCAATACGTGCAGATTCCGGCGACTGGCCAGACGCTGCATTTCAACAATTCAAATGCACTGGTCAAGTCCGGCGGCTGGGACATCAGCCTGCAAAAGACCGGGTTCATCCGCGAGGCAGGCCGCTGTGTCGTGATGCTGGCGCAGATTGCGCAGCGCCCAGTTGTGCTGGTGCTTCTCGACTCCGTCGGCAAGTTCTCGCGCCTCGGCGACGCCAATCGCGTCAAGACCTGGATGGAGACCGGCGAAGTACTGGAAATCCCGAAGCCGAAAGCTGTCGCCAAGCGCAGCGTCAAGGGCAAACGCGGCAAGAC
>CAYMSY010000056.1:1455-12974 GCA_964393195.1 uncultured Alcaligenaceae bacterium
ATCTCGGCGAGGCGCGCTTTTTTGTCGAGCGCCAACACCTTTGTGGTCGGACTCTGCGAGTTGTCGCGCGACACCGTGAAGTGCTGATCTGCGTGCGCCGCGACCTGTGGCATGTGCGTCACGCAAAGCACCTGCCGTCCGCCGGCAAGTACCTGCAATTTGCGCCCAACCTGTGCGGCCACGCGGCCACCAACGCCGACATCCACCTCGTCAAAGACCAGTGTCGGGACAGCCGCAGCATCACCGCACACCACGAGAATCGCCAGTGAGACGCGGGCGAGTTCGCCGCCGGACGCCACTTTGGCGAGCGGCGCAAACGGCAGACTGGCGTGCGAGCGGAAGGCAAATTCGACAGATTCGGCACCCGTTGATTCGATCACGGCGAGCGGCGTCAGTGTGACCGAGAAAGCCGCGTTGGGCAATGCGAGATCGGGCAGTTCGCCGGTTGCAGCGTCAGCCAGACGCACTGCGGCTATCCGTCGTTTGTCCGACAACACGCTTGCTGCGTTGTCCAGCGTCGCTTCAGCCGCAGCCACGTCGCGCTCGAGCGCGGCGATGTCCTGCGCGGCGGTCAGTTGCGCGAGTCGAGCCTCGGTCTCCTGCCAGTGCGCCTCCAGCGCTTCCGGCCGCACCCGGCATTTGCGGGCAAGTGCGAACAGGCTTGACACTCTGGTCTCAATGTCCTGCAGACGTTCCGGGTCCAGATTGAGCTTGCTGGCGTACTGTCGCATTGATTGCGCCGCTTCAACCAGTTGCACGCTCGCAGACTCCACCAGTTGCCGCGCTTCACCCAGCACCGGATCAATGCGCTCGGCATGGGTCAGCGCAGTCACCAGTTGTGCCACAGATTCGGCCAGACCGTCGTCGTCTGCGATGGCCGCGCGTGATGACTCGACAGTCTGCAACAGTTCCTTGCTATGGCTGAGTCGCGATTGTTCCTGCGACAGCGTTATCCATTCGTCCGCGTTCGGCTTGACTGACCGCAACTCCTCAAGCTCGGCGTCGAGTGTCGCGCGCTCACGCGCGATCACGTCTGCGGCAGAGCGCGCGTGCTTGAGCGCATCGCGCGCACCTGCCAGCACGCGCCAGGCCTCTTGTACTGCGACCGCCTCGTCGGTCGCACCCGCATAGCGATCCAGCAATTCACGTTGTGTCACCGCGCGAAGCAACGCCTGATGTTCATGCTGCGCATGCAGTTCGAGCAGCGACGCGCCGACTTCGCGCAGCTCGGCGACAGACGCCGGTCGACCATTGATCTGCGCACGGCTCTTGCCCGCGACGTCAATCACGCGCCGCAAAATGACGGTATCGGAATCCGGTTCGGCCTGTGCGGTGAGCCAGGTGCGTGTCGCGGCATTGCCGGACAGGTCAAACTCGGCCGTGATGTCGGCCTGCTTCTGACCAACCCGAACAGCACTACTGTCAGCCCGGGCGCCCAGCGCAAGTCCCAGAGCATCGAGCACGATGGATTTGCCGGCACCTGTTTCGCCGGTAAGTGCGGTCATGCCTGACTCAAACTCGATGTCGAGCCGGTCGATGAGCACAAAGTTGCGGATGGACAGTTGCTTAAGCACGGGCGTTTCCGGCTAGAGCCGCGACGGAGCAAGGCCTTCCGGGGTCTCCGTCCAGCCCAGTTTGCCGCGCAGCGTCTGGTAGTAGTCGTAATCGAACGGATGCCAGAGTCGTACTGTCGCAGCAGCACGCTTGAGGATGATTGCTTCGCCTTCCGCGAGCGGAATCACGTGATGTCCGTCGACGCTGGCGAAGGCTTCGCGCGCCCGGGCGACCGTGATCCGGATCACCGAGTCATCGGCAAGCACGATCGGACGGTTGGTCAGGGCGTGCGGCGCGATCGGCACGATGGTGAACGCGTTGACGAAGGGCGCCATGATGTGGCCACCCGCCGACAAGGCGTAGGCGGTCGATCCCGTCGGCGTGGCAACGATGACCCCGTCCGCCCGGAATCCGTAAGCAAAACGATCATTGAGCGATATTTCCAGATCAACGAGGGAGGTGGCAGCGCCGCGATTGACAACGACATCGTTTACCGCGAGAAATTCCTCGCTGCCCGTTTGTGAGTGAGTCGCACTCAGCAGGGCACGGCGCTCCTCGCGATACTCGCCCGCCAGCAGCTTTGGCAGGGATTCGCTC
This sequence comes from uncultured Alcaligenaceae bacterium, assembly GCA_964393195.1. Classification (GTDB taxonomy): domain Bacteria; phylum Pseudomonadota; class Gammaproteobacteria; order Burkholderiales; family Casimicrobiaceae; genus Casimicrobium. The sequence continues at coordinate 3,607 of CAYMSY010000056.1, forward strand.
AGGTGGGCCAGCGACAGGTCCGTCAAAAAACCCAGGCGCCCCTGATTCACGCCGACCACCGGCACGTTGAAAGGCGCCAGTTGTCGCGCGACCGATATCAGCGTGCCATCGCCGCCAAGAACCACCATCAAACCGCATGAGTGACCGATTTCCGTCATGGACAGTGTCGGCCAGCGCGTACTCTCGATCTCGCCGGCACTGTTAGCCTCAAGAACCGGGCTGTGCCCAAGCTGCTGAAGGAGGGTAGCCAGTGCACTGACCACAGTCTCAAGATCGCGCGGCACATCGCGCGCGCCGTCACGCTGTGAGGGGCGGATGGCGATGGCGATATGGCTTGGCGCTAGAGCTTCGGGCATGCGCCGATTAAATCACACGCCATTTACGGAACAACTGCGGCGGGACGTCTCTACAATCAGATCATGCTGGATGCCCGTTCCCGAATTCTGCTGAAGACACTCGTTGAGCGCTACATCGCCGATGGCGAACCGGTGGGTTCACGGACGCTGTCGAAGCAAAGCGGGCTGGAACTGTCGCCCGCCACCATCCGCAACGTGATGGCGGATCTGGAAGAACTGGGGTTCATCGCGAGCCCGCACACCTCAGCCGGTCGTGTACCGACGCCGCGTGGTTACCGTTTCTTCGTCGACACCCTGCTGGTCACCAAGCCGCTGCAACAGCTGGAATTGAACGACGCCGCCGCACACATTCAGGGTCAACAGCCACAAGAGCTGATCAGTTCTGCGGCTCGCGTGCTGTCGGAGATGTCCTCTTTTGCGGGCGTGGTCGCGGCGCCGCACAAGACTCCGGCATTTCGCCATGTCGAGTTCGTTCGCCTGAGCGAACGGCGCGTGCTGATGGTCCTGGTTGCGCCGGACGGTGACGTGCAGAACAGGATACTGAATGCCGATCGCAATTTCACGCCCTCGCAGCTGGTCGAGGCAGCCAATTTCTTCAATGAAAATTTTGCTGGATTGCCGCTGGATCAGGTTCGTGCCCGGCTGACCGACGAACTGAAGCGCTTGCGCGAAGACATGGTTGGGCTTATGACCGTTGCCGTGGAAACCGGCAGCGAGGTCGCGCAGGCCGGTGACGGACTGATCGTTTCCGGTGAACGCCGTCTCCTGCACTCACATGACCTGTCGGGCAGCATGGAAAGTCTGCGCAAATTATTCGACATGTTTGAACAGCGCACTCAACTGTTGCACCTGTTTGACGTTGCCAACAAGGCCGACGGCGTACAGATTTTCATCGGCGGTGAATCCCAGGTCGTGCCGCTTGACGAGTTTTCACTGGTCACCGCGCCGTATCAGGTCAATGGTCAGATCATCGGCACCCTGGGCGTGATCGGGCCGACCCGCATGGCCTATGACCGCGTGATTCCGATCGTTGACCTTACGGCGAAACTGCTGTCTTCCGCCATGCAGCGTGAGATGGGCGACACGTAGAAGCGCCGTAACCGGAAGTTATCGAGTTTTATGCAACGTGCCACATCCGTACACAATCGCGCCCCCAGAATCGGGATACTGCTGGTCAATCTGGGTACACCCGACGCGCCGACAACAGCCGCTGTCCGAAAGTACCTCGCTGAATTCCTCAGCGACCGCCGGGTCGTCGAGATTCCCGCGCTGATCTGGAAGGTCATTCTGCACGGCGTAATCCTGCGTGTTCGTCCCGCAAAAAGCGCGAAGAAGTACGCCAGCATCTGGATGAAAGAGGGTGCGCCGTTGCTCGTCTGGAGCGAACGGCAGGCGCAGTACCTGCGCGGCAATCTGGGTGAGCAGCTCAAGGCCATCGGTCTGCCGCCTGATTACGTGGCCATCGAAGTGGCCATGCGCTATGGCAACCCGGGCATGGCGAGCGCGCTGGACAAGCTCAAGGCGGCCAACTGCGATCGACTGCTGGTGCTGCCGATGTATCCTCAATATGCAGCGAGCACCACGGCCACCGCTTGCGATGCGGTGTTCGATCTGCTCAAAAAAGAGCGGTACATGCCCGCACTCAGGACAGTCAGCGGTTGGCACGATCATCCGTCATACATCAAGGCATTGGCGGAAACGGTCAACGCCTATTGGAAAAAACATGGGCGCCCGGACAGGCTTCTCATGAGTTTTCACGGAGTACCGAAACAGACGCTGGTGCGCGGCGATCCTTACCATTGCTTCTGTCGCGCGACGGCGCGGTTGCTCGCACAGGAGCTTGGTCTTGCCGACGACCAGTGGATTCAAACGTTTCAGTCGCGATTGGGCCGCGCTGAATGGCTCAAACCCTACACCGATGAAACACTCAAGGCCTTGCCATCACAGGGTGTCAAGCGATTGCATGTGGTGTGCCCCGGGTTTCCGGCTGACAACCTGGAAACGCTCGAAGAAATCGCGATTGAAGGCAAGGAAACGTTCCTGCATGCTGGTGGCACGCAGTACGAATACATACCCGCACTCAACGATCACCCGGCATTGATTCGCACGTTGACCGAAATCGCGCTCGCCAATTTGCAGGGTTGGCTTAGCCCGCCACCGACGAGCGACGAGCTGGCCGCCCGCACCCGGCGGGCACAGGCACTCGGCGCCGCAGACTGATGAATCGCCGGGGCGCACTTACCCGTCTGGCCGTGTTGACCGCGCTCGGCACCGTCGGTGCCGCGACCGGATGTGCCGAATTCGATGACGGCTATGTAGAGGGAGCGATGCCCCGTTTTGAGCCTATCCAGTGGCGAGAAGGCGTGGCGCGTACTGCACTGGTTCTGGGTAGTGGTGGCCCCCGTGGTTTCGCTCACATCGGCGTGCTCAAGGTGCTTGAAGACGCTGCAATTGAGCCTGCCCTGATCGTCGGCTCCAGTGCGGGTGCGATTGCTGGTGCGCTATATGCTGCAAACATCAGTGTGCGCGACATCGAACGCCGCGCGCTGGAGCTGGGGTTTTCCGAGATCGCCGATCCGGCCCTGTTTCGTCCAACCCGTTTCATTGGACGTGCGCTGCAAAACTTCGTCAACAGCACACTGGGCAACCGTGTCATAGAGGCGCTTCCGCGCAACTTCTGTGCGATCGCTGCCCCTGTCGGCAAAAAGGAACTCGTCGCGTTTACGCGCGGCGATGCAGGTGCGGCAGTACGCGCGTCTGCCGCATTGCCGTCAATGTTCCTGCCAACGACGATTGGCGGTGTTGAGTATGAAGACGGTGACATGGTGTCGCCCGTGCCCATACGCATCGCGAGGCAGCTTGGTGCGACGCGCGTAGTCGCGGTGGACGTTTCCGCCTTTCTCGAAGACACACCAGAGCGTGCTCCCGAGTCATGGCGTGCACGCGACGCGGAGCGCAGAGCCATTATTGATAACGAGGCAAAAGACGCGGACTTTCTGTTACGCGTGAGATTGCCCTATTACGCGGGGGCATCGCGCGAGTATCGGGAGAATTTGATCAGGTTGGCGGAAGCGCAAACCACTGCCAGTTTGCCCCGGCTACGCGCCTTGCTGTCGCCTACTTGACGGACCATTCACCCGAGTCGCCCAAGGCTCTCGCGGCACCCGATGACAGCCAGGTGCGTGCTGCGACGTCGTTTTTCAGATAGGCGTCGAGAAATTTGAGCGTGAGCTGCTGTGTCTGCGCTTGGATGACTTTTGCTGTCGACGCATCGGTGGTGTCACGGCGCTCACCGGTTACGCGCTCGAGCCACGCGGCCTCGCGAACGTCTCCACCACCAAATACCGCGTGATCACCGCGTTCGAACACGACACGGTACTTGTCGCCGTCGGGTTGTGCGTCGAACAATGTGGCCCGGTTTTTCGGATTGCTGCCGGTAGCCATCACGTCGCCATCAAGGGTGCCGGTCACGCTCAAAAACGGCCGGGACATTTCGCCGTAGCGATCAGCCCACGAGCGCTTGACGCCCTGCGTACTGGGACTGAATGCGATGAAGGCGCGAAAACGTGAGTCAGCGAGCGATTTGATCGGACCGGGATAGCGTTGCCCGGCGAGCGCCTGTGTGGTGAGCGCGCCGAAGCTGTGCCCCGTCATCGCAACGTTTGTCATATCCGCGCGCTTTGTCCATGCCGGTGCGTCGTCGAGCGCCTGGTATCTCGTGAGACCATCCAGCACGAAGCGAACATCGTCAACTCGCCCGAGCAATTGTTCCGGCGTCGCACCGCGCGCCAATCGCTGCTTCACCGGCTGGTTCATTCCACCTCCGGCAACGCCCTTCCACAGCGATTCATCGCTGCCGGGATGCTGCACATGAATGACGAGATAGCCGTTCGCTGACCAGTGTTCACCCCATGCGCGTCCGCCCTCGCGAGAACCGCCAAGACCGTGCGAAAAAATCACTACGGGTACCTTCCCCACGCCATCCGGAACGCGCACCTTGAGCGGAATGGCACGCTCGCGTGCGGGATCTTTCCACTCGATGTCCAGCACCTGCGAAGCCGCCTGCGCAAGACATGCACCAAACGCCCACCCTGCAAGCAGAAAAAGTCGTCTCATCCGGGCAATGTAACGCCTCGCTGTCTTCACCTGTCCGTTCATAATGCAACCAAACGTAACCAGTGTTCGGGATCATCTCATGACCACTATCGCCTCGCTGCACGCGCAAATTTCCCACCGCAAAGATTCCGTGCCCGCGCTGGTCATGCGCCAGTGCGAAAAAGTTGTCGCCCCTGAGGGTGAAGGCTCGCGCATCTTTCTTTCGCTTGATCAGGCGGGAGCCGTCACGACCGCAACTGCAGCGCAAGCCAGATTTGACCAGCAAGCCGCCCGCCCGCTCGAAGGCGTCACCATCATCATCAAGGACTTGTTTGACGTAAAGAACGAGGTCACTGCTGCTGGGTCGGTCGTGTTGCGCTCACGACCTGCGGCGATCTCGGATTGCGAGGCGGTAGCGCGGCTGCGCGCTGCCGGTGCCATCATCTTTGGCCGCAGCAATATGGTCGAGTTTGCCTACTCGGGTGTGGGCATCAATCCGCACTATGGCACGCCGCGCAATGTGTGGGGTCGCGAGTCCGACGGCAGTGGACGTGTGCCGGGCGGATCGACGAGCGGCGGCGGTGTCGCCGTCGCCGATGGCATGGCCGTTGCTGCTTTGGGTTCGGACACTGGCGGTAGCGTACGCATTCCCGCAGCGCTTAACGGGATTGTGGGTTTCAAACCGACCGCCATTCGTGTGCCGGTAACCGGCGCCATTCCTCTTTCTTTCTCACTCGATTCCGTCGGCCCGCTGGCAAACTCGGTCGATTGTTGTGCGCGAATTGATGCCGTGCTTTCCGGAGAGTCCGCAGCACTCACGCAAACCGGACTCCGTGGCAAACGATTCCTCAAACCGCATTCCACCGTCTGGAAGGACCTTGATCCGGACGTCGAGAGCGCCTGCAATCGTGCGCTCGACGCGCTGCGTGAACAAGGAGCCGAGGTCATCGAAACGCCATCGCCAGTGCTTGACGAATACTTCGCTCGCGCGAGTCATCTCGGCCTGACTGCGCCGGAAGCGCTGGACTGGCATCTCGCCAATATCAATCTGAATGGCGCCGGCTACGACCATCGTGTCTGGCAGCGCATGCAACTTGGCAAGGACATCACGCGTGGGCAATATTCCGCCACGCTATTTTTCCGTCGCCTGTGGATTGATCGCATGAATGCCGAACTTGCCGGCTACGACGCACTGTTGTGTCCGACCTCCGCCTGTGTCGCGCCTGAGATCGCACCGCTACTGCAAAGTGACGAACTGTTTTTCGAGGCCAATGCGCGCATCCTGCGTAACACGGCGTGGGTGAACTTCATGGATGGCTGTGGGCTGACGATTCCGTGTCACAAGACAGGAACAGCCCCGGTGGGGCTGCAACTGGTCGGGCGGCATGGCGCGGATCGCGCCGTGCTCGCCCTGGGCGCCGCCTGCGAGGCGGCGATCAGCTCGATTCGCTAAGCTTTCTTGAGGTGCCTGGCGAGGAATTTTTCCATCGCCTCATAGAACTCGAACTGGTTCTCCTGATTGCGGAAGCCATGGCCTTCGTTGTCCTTGACCATATAGTCAACGGTGACGCCACGCTTCTTGAGCGCTTCGACCATCTGGTCGCTCTCGGCCTTGACGACACGCGGGTCTTTCGCGCCTTGTGCCACGAACAGTGGGGTCTTGATCTTGTCGGCGTTGAGTGCCGGTGAAGTAGCGGTGAGCTGGGCTTTGTCCTTCTCTTCTTCGCCGACCATCTCCTTCATCATTTCGAGGAAAGGCTTCCAGTACGGCGGGATTGACTTCATGAAGGTGAACATGTTCGACACACCCACGTAGTCGACTGCAGCGGCGTAGAGGTCCGGCGTCTTGGTGACGCCCATCAGCGTGGCATAGCCGCCATAGCTCGCGCCATAGATCGCCACGCGTTTCGGGTCGGCAATGCCCTCTTTGACGAGCCAGTTCACGCCGTCGGTGATGTCGTCCTGCATCGCAAGGCCCCATTGCTTGAACGAAGCTTCCCAGAACTTGCGGCCATAGCCTGTCGAACCGCGGAAGTTCATCTGGAACACGGCATAGCCGCGATTGGCGAGGAACTGGATTTCCGGGTTGTAGCCCCAGCTGTCGCGCGCCCACGGACCACCGTGCGGATTGACAATCACCGGCAGATTCTTGGCGGCGACGCCCTTTGGCAATGTGAGGTAGCCGCGAATGGTCAGACCGTCGCGCGAGGTGTAGCTGATCGGCTTCATCTCCGCCATGTCAGCCTCGGCAATCGAAGGATTGATATCGGCGAGCTTGGTGAGCTTGTCTGCCTTCACGTCGTACACGTAGCGCGCGCCTGGTGTGCGGTCGCTGACGGCGGCGACGATCATGAGTTGCTCGTCCTTGGTCATGCTCTGCACGCCCAGCTCGTATGCGGGCAGCTTGGCCTTGAGTGCGTTGTAGACGCGCTCCGACTCCTTGTCGAAGAAGACCGGCTGTGCTTTTTCGAAGTTCACGAGCGTCTGCGTGATCGTTTTGCGCGCGCGCGACCAGCTCAGCGAATCGATGTCAACGTTGGCGTTTTCGTAGATCAGTTTTCCTTCTTTTGCCGTCTTCGGGTCAAACTCGAACAGCGCCGCCTTGTCGCGACCGCGATTGGATGCGACGTACATGAGCTTGCTGTCAGCCGTCCAGCCCACCGGCGAAACGCCTTCGCGGAAATTGGTGGTCAGGATGGGTTTGAACTCGTCGGCCTCGGTTTCGCGGTAATACAGCGAGGTGTTGACGCCGTCAGACGACGTTGCTGCGCGGATTTTGCCGTCGTGATCGGTGTTCCAGCTGGTGATGTTGCCGGGGTTTTGCGCCGCAAGTTTTTCTTCGCCGGTCTTGATGTTGATGCGGTAGACGTCAAAGATGCGCTTGTCGCGCTTGTTGTGCATCACGAGAATGTGATTGTCGTCATCGGGCAGCGCATCGACGACACTCGCGCGTACGCCGTCGTGCGGCGTAAGGTCCTTGACGGTGCCGGTGGTGACATCTGCGATCACGACGTGGAAGTTTTCGTCGCCACCAAAGTCCTTGGTGAACAGGACGTGTTGCGGTCCCTTGAAGAAATAGTTCGGAATGTCGCGCGCCGTCTCTGCGGTGACGCGCTTGATGCCGTCCTTCGTCCCGATCTTGTCGATCGGCTGCACGAAGATGTTCATGCGCGATTCATACGGCTGCATGAAGCCCAGCATCTTGCCATCGGGCGAAAGCCGGAAGTACGCCTGCTCCGGGTTTTTGAAGAAGTCGCGCAGCGGATATTGCTTTGCCGGTTGGGCCTGTGCAGCCGTGGCGAGGAGGCCAGCGCTGGTAAGCGCTAACAGCCAGTGACTAAGTTTCATGAGATCTCCTGGGGAAAATGTGTCCCGGCCGCAATTTAGGTGATGCTTTGCGGCGGCTCCATGAGCGTGCGATGAAGCGGCGGGAAAGCGGTGTGAATTGCGGAGCGGCAGCCAAAGTGGCCGCCAACCAGCCGAACTTGATGATTTCCGGGATACAGCTTTTTTATAGAACCTTTATTTAACAGGGCTTAGGCGATCATTTAGCCTGAAGTCGACTATTGCTCATTTATGCGTCTATGCCCTATAAAATAAAGAATACAGAAAAAAGTTGATCAAATTTTCATACCCTTGCTTGAAATAGGGGAAAGCTCCCCTAAGTAACGCGTAACACATTGTTTTAGCAAGCGGTTTTCACCTCATGGCCATGCCAGACGAACAAAACACCCCAACCCCTGACCAACCGGTCAACGACAACCCATCCGCTGACGGTAACGACGCCGGCGGCTGGCTCAACGACGAACAGAAGCTCGCCGCTGCGCAGAACGAAATCGCCGCGCTCAAGGATCAGCACCTGCGTGCGGTCGCCGAACAGGACAACATCCGCAAGCGCAACGCCCAGGAAGTCCAGCTCGCGCGCGAATTTGCAGTTAAAGAGTTCGCCTTCGCGCTGCTCGCTGTCAAGGACACGCTGGAAATGGTGCTCAAGGATGAAAAGAGCACGACCGAACAGATCAAGATGGGCGTCGACATGACCCTCAAGAACCTCATCAGCGCGTTCGAGCGGGCCAAGGTGAAAGAGGTCAAGGCCGAGAAAGCCAAGTTCGACCCGAATTTCCATCAGGCGATGGCACAGGTCGAATCCGCGACCGATGCCCCCGGCACCGTGCTGCAAGTCTTCCAGAAGGGCTACACGCTCGCGGACCGCGTTCTGCGCCCGGCGATGGTTGCCGTCGCAAAAGCACCCGAAAACAGCCCCGAAGCTGCACCTGATGCAGGTCAAACCGGCAACAGTTCGAGTTCGCCGTCAGTTGAACCGCAGGCTTAGCCCCCAAACATATCGGTCATCTTAGAAATTACTGCGCGGCATTGACCGCCACACCAAGAAAAAAAGGAAACAGATCATGAGCAAAATTATCGGTATCGACCTCGGCACCACCAATAGCTGCGTCGCCGTGATTGAAGGCGGGCAGCCCAAGGTGATCGAAAACTCGGAAGGCGCGCGCACCACGCCGTCCATCGTCGCCTATATGGAAGACGGCGAAATCACCGTCGGCGCACCGGCCAAACGTCAGGCCGTGACCAACCCGAAGGCCACCATCTTCGCGGTCAAGCGCCTGATCGGCCGTCGTTTTGAAGAAAAAGAAGTGCAGAAGGACATCGGCCTGATGCCTTACGCCATCGTCAAGAACGACAACGGCGACGCCTGGGTGGAAGTGCGCGGCAAGAAGATTTCCCCGCCCGCCGTTTCGGCCGAAACGCTGCGCAAGATGAAAAAGACCGCCGAGGACTACCTTGGCCATGAAGTAACCGAGGCCGTGATCACGGTGCCGGCGTATTTCAACGACTCGCAACGTCAGGCGACCAAGGACGCCGGCCGCATCGCCGGTCTCGACGTCAAGCGCATCATCA
>CAYMSY010000057.1:0-6332 GCA_964393195.1 uncultured Alcaligenaceae bacterium
GGGCTGAACGTGGTGGTCGGCGTTGCCGGCCTGCTTGACCTCGGCTACGTCGCCTTCTACGCGGTCGGTGCCTACACCTGGTCGCTGCTGGCTTCGGCACACTTCAATCTGCACCTGCCGTTCTGGGTGCTGCTGCCGCTGGGGGCGTTTCTCGCTGCGCTGGCGGGCCTCATGCTCGGTGCGCCGGTGCTCAAGTTGCGTGGCGACTATCTGGCGATCGTGACACTGGGCTTCGGCGAAATTGTCCGCATCCTGATGAACAATTTCGACAAGGTCAGCCTGCCGTGGTCCGACGAGACCGTCAACATTACCAACGGTCCGCGCGGCATCACCGGTATCGACGGGCTGAGCTTCTTCGGGTTCAAGCTGCGACAGGGCTTCGAGATATTCGGGCTTCCGGTTACCGGCCTGCAGCTTTATTACTTCGTGTTCCTCGCGTTCACGGTTCTTTCGGTGATCGGCGTCTATCGGCTGCAACACTCGCGCCTTGGCCGCGCCTGGCAGGCGTTGCGCGAAGATGAAATCGCCGCCAAAGCGATGGGTATCAACACCCGCAACATCAAGCTCGCCGCATTTGCGTTCGGTGCCTTGACCGGCGGCCTCGCAGGCGGCCTGTTCGCCGCCATGCAGGGCTTCGTGAGTCCAGAATCGTTCGGCCTGCTTGAGTCGGTCATGATTCTGGCGATGGTGGTGCTCGGTGGCATGGGCCACATTCCGGGCGTCATTCTCGGCGCGGTGCTGCTGGCCGCGATGCCGGAAGTCATTCGCTACGCCGCCGATGAAAACGTGCAGCAAAAGGTGTTCGGTACCGTACTGATCGCGCCGGAAGTACTGCGCAACCTGATCTTCTCGCTGGCAATGATCCTGATCATGCTGTTCAAGCCTGCGGGCCTGTGGCCTTCACCGGAGAAGAAATAATGGCTGACATGCTCTTCACCGCAGAAGGGGTGACCAAGCGCTTCGGCGGCGTCACCGCGCTCGACAACGTGTCCATGCAGATTCCGCGCAGTTCGATTTTCGGCCTGATCGGTCCGAACGGTGCCGGCAAGACAACCTTCTTCAACACGCTTACCGGCCTCTATCAGGTCGATGAGGGCAAATTCACGTTCGACGACAAACCGCTCAACGTCAAGGCGCCACATGAAGTCGCGCAGGTGGGCATCGCGCGGACCTTCCAGAACATTCGCCTGTTCGGCGAAATGACGGTACTGGAAAACGTGATGGTCGGCCGTCACGTGCGCACCAAGGCCGGCGCGTTCGGTGCGATTTTCCGGCCACCGTCGGTGCGTCGTGAAGAAGCGGCCATCGAACAGCGTGCCCGTGAACTGCTTGATTACATCGGCCTGTCGAAGCGTGCCGGCGACAAGAGCCGCACGCTGGCCTACGGCGAGCAGCGCCGACTGGAAATCGCCCGCGCGCTGGCAACCGATCCGAAGATGATCGCGCTGGACGAACCGGCCGCAGGCATGAACGCGACGGAAACCGTCACGCTGCGGGCGCTGATTGAGCGCATCGCCAGCGACGGCACGACCGTCATGCTCATCGAGCACGACATGCGCCTCGTGATGAACGTGTGTCAGCACATCGTGGTGCTCGACTACGGCAAGAAGATCGCCGACGGCAACCCGGCGCAGATTCAGAAGGACCCGGCCGTGATCAAGGCCTATCTTGGCGGTGCTCACGCCGACACCGGAGAAAAAGCATGACCGCAATGCTCGACGTCAAGAAACTGGAAGTCGCCTATGGCGGCATCAAGGCCATCAAGGGCATTGATTTTCATGTCAACGAAGGTGAGCTGGTCACCCTGATCGGCGCCAACGGTGCCGGCAAGTCGAGCACCCTGCGCGCGCTGTCCGGTTTGATCCGGCCGGCAGGCGGCAAGGTGAGCTACAACGGCAAGGACATCACGGGCGTGCCGTCACACGCGCTGGTGGGTCTGGGCATTGCGCTCTGTCCCGAGGGACGCGGCGTGTTTGCCCGCCTGAGCGTGCACGAGAACCTGCTCATGGGCGCCTATGCACGCAGCGACAAGGCGCAGATCCTGCACGAGGTCGACGAGATCTACACGATGATCCCGCGCCTCAAGGAGCGCACTACCCAGATGGCCGGCACACTGTCCGGTGGCGAGCAGCAGATGCTGGCGATTGGCCGTGCGATGCTGGCGCAACCGAAGCTCTTGATGCTGGATGAGCCGTCGATGGGGCTGGCGCCGCTGATGGTCGAGAAAATTTTCGAGATCATCCGCCTGATCGCGTCGCGCAAGACCACGATCCTGCTGATCGAACAGAACGCGCAGCTGGCACTGGAACATGCCACACGTGGCTATGTGCTGGAGTCCGGCGAAATCACGCTGACCGGCGACGCCAAAGTGTTGCTCGCGGATCCGCGCGTGAAAGAGGCTTACCTCGGCGGATGATCACCGGTTGATACGAACAGGAGGCGCCCTGCGGCGCCTCTTTTTTTGTTCGGGTTTTGTTCAGAGTTGGCGTGGCAGTGCGACCAAACAGTCAGGATAGACTGTGAAAGCTTTACTTCACAGGACTCGCCATGGAACGCCGCCCCTTATTCCACGCCAATCTCAACGTCTCCGTCATCAGCCTTGGCACGATGACCTGGGGCGAGCAGAACACCGAAGCTGAAGCGCATGCCCAGCTCGACTGGGCGATGCAGCATGGCATCAATTTTGTCGATACCGCCGAGATGTACCCGGTGCCGCCGTGCGCCGAGACCGGATTGCGCACCGAGAAGATTCTCGGCAACTGGCTCGGCCGTCCGGGCAATCGCCAGAAAATCGTGCTGGCCACCAAGATCGCCGGGCCCGGCCGTCGCGACTGGATTCGCAACGGCGCCACCTCGCTGACCAAGGCCAACATCATTGACGCCTGCGAAGGCTCGCTCAAGCGCCTGCAGACGGACCATATCGACCTCTACCAGATTCACTGGCCGGACCGCAACGTCGCCGCGTTTGGCGCGTGGCAGTTCGACAGCGGCAAGGAGCGCGACTCGGTGCCGATCACCGAGCAGGTCGAAGCGATGCATACCCTGATCAAGGACGGCAAGATCGGCGGCTATGGCCTGTCGAACGAGTCGGCCTGGGGCACGACCATGTTCTGTCGTGCGGCAGAGCAGCTCGGCGCGCCGAAACCGGCGTCGATCCAGAATCCGTATTGCCTGCTGAACCGCGTTTTTGAAGGCGATCTTGCTGAAGTGAGCTATCGCGAGCAGGTGCCGCTGCTGGCCTACAGCCCGCTGGGCATGGGCATGCTGACCGGAAAATACCTGAACGGCGCGATGCCGGTCGGCTCGCGCTTCCAGAAATTTGCCGGTAACGTGGGCGCTCGCTATCGCCGCCCGCTCGCCATGATTGCGACCGAGGAATACGCCGCGCTTGCGAAAAAGTACGGTGTGAGCGTGCTCGAGCTCTCGCTCGCCTTTGTCACTACCAAGTGGTTCGTCGGCAGCGCGATCATCGGTGCCACCAGCGTGCAGCAGCTGCAGCAGATCTACAACGCGCATCAGGCGCGGGTTGATCCGGAAGCCTTCAAGGAAATCGAATCCATCAGCGCGCGTTACCTGCATCCGGCTGCCTGATCGCGAATCGCGCTCGCTGCGGGCCGCAATGACGCAAGTTGCGGCTTACAACTTTTTATTGAAAAGCCCATTCAAAAAGGGCTCAGTCCTGAAAAACGCTTCTAGTCGACTTAAGGTGTTTATCGCGCTCAAGCCCCACGAAATAAAGGCTTCAAGAAAAAGCTGATGAGAAATTTGTCGCTATGGCGACCAATCCGGTGACGCATCTGGCCGCCTCAGCACGTCCTTTCAGGGTGTGAGACTGCGCCTTGTGCTGCCCGCCCGTCCGGCGGGCGACGCGCGTCCGCAACCACCGGAGGGAGCCCCATGAACCGAATTTCTACCGCACTGCTGGTGCTGGCCATGACCTCGCTGATCGCCGCGCCGGCATCGTTCGCGCAGACCCCTGCAAACGCGCTCGCGCCCGCAGCCGTTGAGGAAATCTTCAATCAGAGTTTGAACCAGAAAAAAGGCATGACGATTTACATCGACGGCCAGGTGATCAATGGCGTTTTCGTAAAACGACTCGACGCCAACACCATCGAGGTTCGCAACCAGACCTACAGCCGCATCATCATTCGCGTCGATCGCATCGACGCGATTGCCTTGTCGTAAGCGCAATCGTCGCCACCGTCACCACCACCCGCCAACCCGAGGGATCCGTCATGAAAAAAATCGTCGCCGCCCTGTTCAGCGGCATCGCCTGCGCGATGCTTGCCCTGCCCGCTTTCGCCGTTACCCCGGCACAGGAAAAAGCGTTTCTTGACAGCTATCGCAAAGCTTTCACCAGCAAGGACGTCAAGGCGCTGCAGGCCATGCTCTACAGCAAGGGGGCCGACCCGATGGCGCTGGATTTCTACAAGATGATGATCGCCGGTGATCTGGAGGCCACGATTACCTCGATCACGCTGGCCGACCTCACGGCGGAGGACCTCAAGAAACTCGAATCCGGCAAGACGCCGGACGGCCGCCCGATGAAGATGACGCTGAAGCCGATCAAGAAACTGGTGCTCAAGACCAGCACCAAGACCGCGAACAGCAGCTCAACCGGCAGCAGCGAGTCGTTCGTGGCCGAACACGAAGGCAAGCTCGTCATCCCGGTACCGGCGTCGGGCAAATAACCGCGTCAGCCAGGGATGGACCGAACCCGTCGGAGTGATCGACGCGGTTCGGTGGTCCGGTGACGACGCTAGGGAAGCAGCTTGATCGATTGCGCGAGCGTGGCCCAGACCACGCGCGCTTCCGACGAATATTGCTGCTCCGATGTCAGCCGGACTTCAAGTACGCGGCCATTGCTCTCGGCCGCGAACGTGGTTTCCAATGACTCGATGCCCGAAAGGCCTTTTTTCGGATCGGGTACGCCAATCAGCGCGAAGCCCGCGCCGTCAATGGCGCCGAGCTTGTTGATGTCCGCCGATGCGGTCGAGCCGATCATGTTTGACGTCGCGAGCGCCTTTCGCTCACGCACGACCACCGCTGCGGTCTGCTTGTCGGTTGCCGCACGCAGGCTGATCAGCAGATTGGGGCCGGCTGCCGGGCGCGTCTTGTGCCGGAAGGTGACGTTCAGGGTTTCCTTCGTGTCTTCCGCCACGACCGGCTCAAGGTAGCCCGGATGTTCAAACGTCAGCAGCTTGCCGGTAAAGGTCGCGACCAGCGGGCTACCCAGATTGGGTTTGACCGGGGGCGGAGGCGGGGTGGCCTCTGCGGCAGCGGGTGACGGCGTGGCCGCGACCGGGGCGGGCGGGGCAGCGGGCAGCGTCAGCGATCGTTGCAAATCTGCGGACAGCGCCTCGACGGCGGGCGTGCGTGTTGCGACAACTTCCAGAAATTCCCAGATTTCGTCATCGTGCAGGACCGACGCAAAACGCACCGTGGGCGATGTTGGCGCACCGCTGCCCGGCATTGCCGAGCCTAGCGCCGAGTACGCGCCGTAGTTTGAAAACGGTGTCGCCTTGTCCCTGTCGTTGGCGGTCGCGCGCACGATGCTGGCAACCGCCGCGTCGTGCAGCCGGTGAAAGTAGGACATCTTGCGCACAAAGGTATCGGTCGGCTGAACGTCGGGGGCCAATGGTTTTCGTTTCACCCACAGTTCAAGTTGCAGGTTGTCGACCTTGCAGACGAGTGCGCCCTCAACCGCCTGACAGGACGGTGGTGCATCGAACGTGGCCCCATTGACCGTGACCGGCGCTGCGTGAAGCGCGGCGCCAACGGACATCGCAGTCAGGGCGGTGGTGGCAAGACGCAGGCGATGACCCATTAACGACCAATCTCGTTTCGACAGACAGAAGTGCAAAGCGTAGCGCAAGCGGGTCGCCCAAGCCCCACGGCCGGCTTTTGAGCGGCTGTCCGCACCCACCATTACCGCGTCCGCAATGCACCGAAAAAAACGCGTCGCCGTCCGTTAACTCTGACAGAAACCGGATAACATCATGCCAGCGACGTTTCCGGGGGGTAACGGTCAGCATTCCTGATTCACCATCCTTCAAAACTCCTGCGCGGCCAATCGGGCGGCGGTCTGGGGCATCCGTCGTTGATCGCGTGAACACTTTTTCAGGAATCGCAATGTCCTTTCTACGCACCGCAATCCTTTTCATGTCGGGTCTCGCCTCGACCCTCGCGTTTGCCCAGCGCGCGGAAATCTTCAACCCGGCCGAGCCATCATCGACCACACTGTACGGCCCGGTGCCGATCCAGCAGGATCCGGCCAGAATCGCCGCTACGCTGCTTGATACACGCAGTGGCCTGATCACCGGCGTTGGCAC
>CAYMSY010000057.1:6432-12939 GCA_964393195.1 uncultured Alcaligenaceae bacterium
GGCGGCGCGACCGACACCTTCACCGTTGTGCTGACATCAGCACCGGCCGCGAACGTGGTCATTGCGCTCACGCCGAACGCACAGGTTTCCGCCGCACCCGCAAGTCTTACGTTCACGCCAGCCAACTGGAACGTCGCTCAGACCGTCACGGTCACGGCGGTCGATGATGCTGTCGTCGAGGGCGCGCATTCCGGTTCGATCGCCTTCGCCGTGACCAGCACCGATTTGGGTTACAACGGGCTGGCCGTCGCCAACGTCGCAGTCAACGTGACCGACAACGACGTCGCGGGCGTGACCGTCACGCAAAGTGGCGGCAACACCAATGTTGCGGAAGGCGGCGCCACCGATTCATTCACCGTCGTGCTGACCTCGCAGCCGTCGGCCAACGTCACCGTCGCGCTGGCCACGGGGACTCAGGTCACGCTGTCATCGTCGAGCCTGACCTTCACCCCGGCCAACTGGAACGTTGCGCAGACCGTCACGGTTACGGCGGTCGACGATGCCGTCGTCGAAGGCGCGCACAGCGGCACCGTCAGCTTCACGGTGACCAGCGCCGACGCTAACTACAACGCCTTCAGCGTTGCGAGCGTCACCGCCAACATTACCGACAACGATGCGGTAGGCATCACCGTCGTGCAAAGCGGCGGAACCACCGGCGTTTCCGAGTCCGGCGTGGCGGACACCCTGACGGTGGTCCTGAATTCGCAGCCGACGGCCAATGTGACGGTGACGCTGTCCGGCGGTTCGCAGCTCGGTGTGTCACCGGCGATCCTGACCTTCACGCCTGGCAACTGGAACGTGCCGCAGGCGGTGACTGTTTCCGCGAATGACGACCTGTTTATCGAAGGCCCGCATGCGGGGCTGGTGAGTTTCGTCGTGACCAGCGCCGACGCGACCTACAACGGGCTGACGGTCGCCGGCGTGCCTGTGACCATCGTTGACAATGACTCTGCGGTGCCGGTTGTCGTGCCGACGCTTGGCTCGCCCGCGATGCTGGCGCTGCTGTTGCTCGTCATCGGTGTCGCCGGCTTCGGCCTGCGTCGTGAGGCTCGTCGCGCCTGAGTTGTCGTTACGAGCGCAAACTGCCGTCGTCATGGCTGACGACGGCGACACGTGAAAGTGTGGCCAACGCTTGAATAGTGACAACAACTCCGGGCTGGAATCCCCATTCAGAAAGGGCTGCAGCGCAGATTGACCATGAAGTCGACTTTATGCTTAAACCCGCGATGAGCCCTTATTGCATAAGTGTTTCAATAAAAAGCTGAATGCTTTTCAGCGCCACAAACTTACTGTGTTGAGCGCAGTCCGTGCTGACCCAGCCAGCCGAGAATTTGTGGCCACAGCGCCTCGCCGGTCTGCGCCCGGAAGTAACCCATGTGACCGACCTGCTTCACGCCCAGCGTTTTCGGCGTGAAGTCGATGCGTTCCACCGTTGTCCCGGTGTAGCCCTTGAAGAAGGAGTCGCGCGAGGCCGGCGGCGCCCACAGATCGTCGGTACTGACCGCTGCCGCAAGCGGAATGCGTACATCGGCGAATTTCGCGGTGATCTCGCGCGCATTCGGGTCGTCGAAGAAGTAATGGGGCCGTGCGCACCACTTCTTCCAGTCGCGATACGCGCCCATTGGAATGTCCTCGCCCATGCCGAACTTGCTCATCGGCTGATAGCCGTAGATGCGCGTCACCACCGGCCCGACCAGGTTCCACAGCACCCACGCCCGATAACGTTCGGGTTTCGGCATCCAGCCGTGCCAGCCGGCGCCAACGCCGCACAGATAGGCCGCCTGCAGTTCATTCGGTCGCGGCAGTTGCCCGATCGCATGACCGCCCAGGCTGTGCCCGACCAGCCACACGCGCCCGCGTTCCAGCGCGTAGTCGACGGCCGCCGCGAGGTCATAGCGTGACCAGTCGGCGTACTCCATCTCGAAGCCCTTGAGCGAGCCGTACTTTGAGTCTCCGATGCCGCGGTAATCCGTCGTGATGACATTGATGCCGCGGGCCTGTGCAAATTCGGCGAAGCGTTTGTAGAAGCCGCGCGGCACGGCGGTTGCGCTGCCGATCGCGATCCACTGGTCGCCCGGAGCCGCGTAGTGGGTCGCAGCCAGCTTGTAGCCGTCTGCGGTCGTGAGTTGGAGGTGGGAGGTGCTCATGGCGTCGCAGTGTAGCGCTAGCTAGACCGGTCGGTCTAGAGTGCCGATTCTATTTTTGCGCTTGTTAACATTGCACAATCATGAGTTCTCCCGCCCGTCCGTCACGCCCATCACGCACCGCGCGCCCGAAGCCGGCGGTCAGCCCGGCGCCCGTGACCGCAGCGGATGGTTCGGTGACGACGACCGCGCAGGGCGCTCCGGATACCCGCAGCCGCATCCTGCAGGCGGCGCAGCGTCTGTTCCGCAAGCGCGGTTATCACGCTACGGGGCTCAACGACATTCTCGAACTGGCGCAGGCACCGAAGGGTTCGATGTACCACCACTTCCCCGCCGGCAAGGAAGAGATTGGCGTCTGCGTCATCGAAAACATGACGACCGGCCTGATCGGGCTCTTCGCACAGAGCCGCGCGCGCAGCACGCAGGCGATGCTGCAGCAGGTCGGTGAACAGCTGGTCGTGGTTGCCGAAAAAACGCAATTTGAAATCTGCGCGCTGTATTCCTCGTTTGTAGCCGAGCGCAAGTCATCGCCGTTGCTCGGCGATGCAGTGGCCGCTGGTTATGGCCAGATGCTCGACACGTTGCAGGCGCGCATGGTGCAGGACGGCATGAGCGCACGCGTCGCGCGCGAGAAGGCGCAACTGGCGGTAGCCATGCTCGAAGGCGGATCGCTGCTCGCGCAGGCGCGGCAGGACGCGGGCCTGTTCCGCGCGGCGGTGAAGCAGGCGGCACAGATGTGCGCCATCGACGCGACATGACAGGATGGATGAACGCTTGATACGGAGGTGATGGATGAAACGGATCTGGAGCAAACTGCTGACGCTGATTCTGTTGGGTGGTGCGGCGACCGCAGCGACCGTGGCGCCTGCGCAGACGCCCGAACGAACGGTCATCGGCGGGCTGACGATTGAAGCGTCATCAGCGAGCTCAACCGGTTTCAACAGCAACTACGGTCGCGTCAAGCAAAGCACTGCGACCTACCGCGTGATGCACAAGGGCAAACCGGTAACGATGCGCGACGCATCCGGCAAGGCCGTTGAGCTTGCGTTCTGGGAGGCATGGACGCTTCCGGATGCGCCGCGTCCGGCCATCCTCGCGGCCAACCGTGCGACTTATCTCATCACCGAAGAAAACGGTGAGCCGCGCGTCCAGATGTTGCGCGGTGAATATCACGACACCGCGACCTGGCAATGGCTTGATGCAGGCGGCAAGGTGGGCGAACGCTACAGCGTCTATATCCGCGACAAGGTCGAAGGCCCGCGCGAAATCCGTGGCGGCACTGCGCTGGCAATTTCCGGGATCGTGCTGCTCGATGTGAAGACCCTGCAGACGCAGCGCATGGATATCGCTGGCGATTTTGAGCATCTCAAGCAGTCCAACGGTTACTCGACCAGCGACCGCAGCGTGATCATGTATTCAGCGCAGGCAAAACAGGTCGCCGCGCTCGGCCACAACGAAGCGGGCACCTTCGCCGTAGGCTCAAAGAGCAATCCCGACTATGCAATGGTGGCGGTCGATCTGGCGACCGGCACTCACTACGCGGTGCCGTTTGACCGCAATGCCGCACGCCTCGCGATCCCGCTCGAGGACGCGACACCGACGTGGGCTGCGAACCACTTTGAATGGCGCGCTGATGCACAGGGAAAGCAGCGCCTGCAAGTGCGCAAGCTGGCCAAGCCGCAGCCGTGGATGGGCCGCTTCCGCGATCCGCCACGCGAAAACGACTCCCGAGCCACGAGCTATGTGTTGATGCCGACGGACGAGCGCATGATCGCGCCGCTCATGAAAGTGATCGCGCGTGACTTCGGCGGGCGCGAGGTGCCGCTCGTGAAGGACGAGGAGCCCGGCTCAAAGACGCGCATGGAGGTCAACGGCCTGCCCATCAGCATCCGCCTGTATGCACCACAGGGCGGCAGTCCGTCCTATGTGGAGTTGTCAACCGACGTGCCGGTCACGAGCACACTCGAACCAGGCAGCAGCTGGAAGCTCAAGTTCAGCTTTGAGCCGGAAAAGATCTACGCCACCAACCGCCTCGTCATGAAGATGGGCGAACACATCAACCAGTTGCTCGCCAAAGGCGAATTGCAGGCGTACTTCACTGCGGTGCCGAAAGAGGAACGCTGATTTGCGGGCGATACCCGCACACACTCGTTTGCATGCAGCGAACAGCGCCTGCAATCGGCATACAGCTTTTGAGTGAAAGTATTGTTTCAAGCGGCATAGAGCCTGATCGGCTATATAGTCGACTTTTGCTGATATTGGCCGCTAAGCCCATAGCAAGCATAATTTCAATGAAAAGTTGATAGCTTCGGGCATGTGACCGAACATCCCCGCCGTACACGCTCATGGCGCGAAGTTTGCGCCGCAGCTTGCGTTGAGATACGCCCGCACTAGCGCCCAGGTGTTGCGCGCTGAATTGCCGGCGAGCGCGCCGCTGGTGACTGCGGTTCCGGTCAGGCCGAACATCGCGCGCACGATCATCAACCCGTCGGTCAGCGGATCGAGCGAACCGTTGCCGTCGACGTCGAGCGTGCATGGCGGCACATTGGGCACGCCCTGATATTCCACGGCGCCGAGGTCGACAACGGTGCTGGACACGCGAGGCTGACCGTAGACGTCGAGCAGCGTAGTGCCGCCGGGTGGCGCGCCGAGCCCGCCGTTGATCAGCGGTGAGCCGGGTTGCGGAAAGAAAGTCACCGGATCAATCATCGGATTGGCCGTGCTGTTGGACAGGTTGGAAACCAGCACGGTCTGCGTTGTATTGGGCAACGCCGAAAAATTGTTGAACAGCTGCCGCAGCTGCGGTGGGGTCGCCGACCCGGCACCCGTGATGGAACTGAGATAGCCCACCGTACCGCGCACCACATTGTTGACGACCCAGAGGTTGCCGTCGCTCTGCAGGCGCAACCCCTCAGCCGAGCTATTGGGGCCCGCGAAGATCGTGTTGTGGGTCGCGTACCAATTGCGATTCGCGTTCAGTGCCAATGAAGTGAACACGACGCTCGCGAGCGGCTGCGGACCAAAGATGGTCACGCCCTGATTGTCGTAGATCAGCGAGTTGCGCAAACGGATGTCCCGCGAGGTCGAATCCAGCGTCATCGCTACCCCACCCAGGTATAGCGATGCAGTGGCTCGATGGCCGTGCGCGATCACGTTATCGACTTCAATCGAACCGAACGCGTTGTAAATGTAGAGGCCCACCGGTGCACTCTCCGCGCTGCCGTTGCGCAGCGTCAGGTTCGATATGGCGATCAGCGGTGTTGCGTTGCCAGATACGCTGTTGCGTTGAAGGCTCAGCACAGCAGAGGTGCCCTGGGCGTCAATCACCGTAAGCCGTGCATCCGTCTGCTGCACATCGCAGGCGGTCGGCACACCGCCCGCAGTCGCCCAGCCGCCGCTCACGACCAGATTGCCCGACGGCCCGGACACAAACGTTCCAAATGCCTGGGTGCCGGTGAAGAATACGCCACGGGTCAAGCGAAGCTCGTTGTTCTCGCTGCTGAACGTCGAGCCGAGCGTGCTCAACGCCGAACGCAGCTCGGTCTCGTTGGTTGCGCAAAAGATCGTCGCCCCCGCCGGTGCGAACGGCGTCAGGACAAAAAACAGGGCGGCGATTGCGGGCTGGATGTTCAAGGTAGGCTCCGGGAGACTGGCAGGGTTGTCGTGTGCTCACTGCAGTGCAGCGACCGCAAAACGACACGCTCAACCCAAAAAGCGAAAGGAGTCCCGGAACGGGTCATTTCGCAGTCCGTCAGCACTGCTGCGAGCCGTCGCAGCATGAACCGGCCGACCGGCGTGGCCATTTGTTGCAGATCGAAGGATCACGGCCGGTCATGCGGGCGGTCACTTTGCATTTCGGCTGAGTGCGGACAGTAGTCGCTTTAAAGGAAACTGGGGCCGGGGGGAGGCCGACAGCGATGGCGGAAGCTGGGCCGGATCGCGCTAGCGTCGCCTCAAATCCGGACGCGTTGAATGGCCACAGCCGGGGACGGTGGTGCACGAGTCGTGAAATCCCTACATGCATCGGGCGTGACATGCGTTGATAATCCGCGCGAGGAACGATCCGGCGCATTGTGTGGCGGCATCGGCATCAAGGAGGAGTCTTCATGCAATCTTTCATCTGGCGCGCCGCTATCGCCGCGTTGGCCGCGTTCGGTTTGCTGGGCGCTGCGTCCGCGCAGGGTTACCCCAACAAACCGATCAAATGGATCGTGCCCTATCCGCCGGCGGGCACGACAGATGTGCTGGCGCGCATCGTGGCGCAATGGCTTTCGGAGAATATCGGCCAGCAGGTGGTAGTCGAAAACAAACCTGGCGGTGGCAACAACATCGGTACCGAGTTCGTGGTCAATGCGCCTGCCGA
>CAYMSY010000058.1:0-12772 GCA_964393195.1 uncultured Alcaligenaceae bacterium
GCTCGCCGCCCATCACCGAGATGCGCGCGTTGGGCCACATCCACAGGAAGCGCGGCGAATAGGCGCGGCCACACATGCCGTAGTTGCCCGCGCCAAAGCTGCCGCCAATGATCACGGTGAACTTGGGCACAGCGGCGCAGGCGACGGCGGTCACCATCTTCGCACCGTTTCGCGCGATGCCCTCGTTTTCGTATTTTCTGCCAACCATGAAGCCCGTGATGTTCTGCAGAAATACCAGTGGAATCTTGCGTTGACAGCAGAGTTCAATGAAATGTGTGCCCTTGAGAGCAGATTCTGAAAACAGTACGCCGTTGTTGGCAATGAGGCCGACGGGCATGCCATAGATGCGCGCGAATCCGGTGACCAGCGTCGTGCCATAGCGCGGCTTGAATTCATCGAATTCACTGCCGTCGACGATGCGTGCAATGACTTCGCGCACGTCGAACGGTTTGCGTGTATCAACCGGGATCACGCCGTAGAGCTCATGCGGATCAAAGAGGGGTTCCACACTAGCAGTGAGTGCGAGCTGCGACGGTTTGACTGTGTTGAGGTTTGCGACCGCCTGCCTCGCAAGTCCCAATGCGTGCGCGTCGTTCTGCGCGAGCTGGTCGGCAACACCGGAAAGCCGCGTATGCACGTCGCCACCGCCCAAATCTTCAGCCGTGACGACCTCACCCGTCGCAGCCTTCACCAGCGGTGGCCCCGCGAGAAAGATCGTGCCCTGATTCTTGACGATGATGGATTCATCGCTCATTGCCGGTACATAGGCGCCGCCCGCCGTGCAGGAACCCATGACGACCGCGATCTGCGCGATTCCCTGCGCACTCATCGTGGCCTGGTTGTAGAAGATGCGCCCGAAGTGTTCGCGATCGGGGAACACTTCGTCCTGATTTGGCAGATTGGCGCCGCCGGAATCAACGAGATAGATGCACGGCAAATTGTTCTGCGCCGCGATCTCCTGCGCGCGCAAGTGCTTCTTGACCGTCATCGGGTAGTAGGTGCCACCCTTGACCGTTGCGTCATTGGCCACGATCACGCATTCCCGTCCGCTTACACGACCGACGCCGGTAATGATGCCTGCGCCCGGAGAATCGTTGTTGTACATCTCGTACGCCGCGAGCGCCGAGAGTTCGAGAAATGGCGAACCCGGATCGAGCAGTTGCTTGACGCGATCACGCGGCAACAGCTTGCCGCGTGCCGTGTGCTTGGCACGAGGCGCGTCGCCACCACCGAGTGCGGCTGCGGCATGCTTTGCACGCAGATCGTCGACCAGCGCCTGCATGGCTTTGGTCGACGCGACAGTTGCTGCGTCGCGTGGATTGAGTTTTGTTTCGATGACAGGCATCAGTATTTCCACCCACCGCGTTTGATCCACTGCTCCAGCATCGGCAGGCGATCCGCGCCCCAAAAAGACTCGCCGTCAACGATGAAGAACGGTGAGCCGAACACGCCTTTTGCAATCGCGGTTTCTACATTGGCTTTCAACTGGTTCTTGATCTCGTCGTTTTGCGTTGCAGCGATCACCTCGTCCGCGCTGTATCCGAGACCTGCCGCGATATCGCCGACCACATCCAGTTTGCTGATGTCACGATCACCACGAAAGAACGCGCGGTAAAGTTCCAGCGTGAACTTCTTTGCATGCGCGGGATGCTTCTGCTGCATCCAGAGCACCGCGCGTGAGGGGTTCTGCCCGGCAATCGGAAACACGCTGGGCGCGTTGTACGGTACGCCATAAAACGCGGCACTGCGCCGGAAGTCGTTCTCGGAGTATGGCCCCTTCATCGGTGCCATGGTCAGCGGCTGACCGCCTGTGGACTTGAACACTACGCCGAGCAAAATGGGATGCCAGTTCACGGGACGACCACAACGCTGGCCGAGTTCTTCAATCATCTCGGCGGCGAGATAGCCGTATGGAGACGAAAAGTCAAAATAGAAATCGATTGCACCAGCCATTCGGTTTGCCTCTGTTTGATTTTTATGCGTCGTAAGTGCCGGACGCCAAACCGCGCCCGATCAAAATCTTCTGGATATCACTTGTGCCTTCGTAAATCTGGCACACGCGCACATCGCGATAAATGCGTTCCACCGGAAAGTCCGACACGTAGCCGTAACCGCCGTGAATCTGGATCGCATCGGAGCACACACGTTCCGCCATTTCGCTCGCGAAGAGCTTTGCCATCGCGGCTTGCGTCAGGCAGGGCTGGCCCGCATCTTTCAGACTTGCCGCGTGGTGAATGAGCTGGCGGGCGGCTTCAATTTGCGTCGCCATTTCCGCGAGCTTGAACTGCACGGCTTGATGCTCGAAGATCGGCTTGCCAAAGGCTTCGCGCTCCCGCGCGTAGGTGAGCGCAGCCTCGAACGCCGCGCGCGCCATGCCCACGCTTTGCGACGCAATGCCGATGCGGCCGCCTTCGAGGCCCGCGAGCGCAATCTTGTAGCCTGCACCTTCTTCGCCGATGCGTAACGACATGGGAACTCGGCAATTTTCAAACAGCAGCGCTGCGGTATCGCTCGAATGCTGACCGAGCTTTTCTTCGATGCGCGCCACCGTGTAGCCGGGTGTTTTTGTCGGCACCAGAAACGCGCTGATGCCGCGCTTGCCTGCGGCTTTGTCGGTGACCGCCATCACAATCGCGACGTCGGCATTCTTGCCTGACGTGATGAATTGCTTGGCACCGTTGAGCACGTAGTGATCACCATCGAGCATCGCCGTTGTGCGCAGGCTGGATGCGTCCGAGCCGGCATGTGCTTCGGTCAGCCCGAACGCGCCCAGCATCTCGCCGCGAGCGAGCGGCACGAGCCAGTCGCGCTTCTGCTGCTCATTGGCGAAACTCATCATGATTGAGCACACGGGGCAGTTGTTCACGGAAATGACGGTGCTCACGCCGCCGTCGCCTGCCGCAATTTCTTCGAGAATGATCGCGAGTGAGGTGTAGTCGAGCCCAGCACCACCGTATTCGTCGGGCACGGCAATGCCGTAGCAGCCGAGTTCGGCCAGGCCTTTCAGCTCTGCGGCGGGAAAGGTGTGCGCCTTGTCCCACGCTGCGGCTTTCGGCGCAATGTTGTCCCGCACGTAGGCACGCACGCTGTCGCGCACCATGCGCTGGTCTTCAGTGAGCAGCATCGTGCATCATCCTCCTGAATAATTCTTCAAATCGTGACATGTCAGCTCGCTCATGGCGCGGCCTTTTCACCGCCCTGCGGCCCCCAGAACACCACCCATGTTGCGAAATCATCGCTGAAATCCACGAAGCGATGTTCCGCTCCTGCCGGCACGAACAATGCATCACCGGCAGCACAGGCCATGCGTTCGCCTTCGAGCGTGAACGTCGCGGCGCCGCTGTGGACGAAATAGAGCTCGTCCTGCGCGTGTGGCGTCTGCGGATCCGCTCCGCGTGGTGCGTAGAGTTCAACCGACATGCTGCCATTGGCAAGTGCTGCAATGAAGCGCTCACCCTGCGGCCATTTTTCCGTGACAGGGCCGGGCAGGCGGCGGAGTAAGGCGGCCGCGCTCGCGTGTTTCACGATTTGCGCTCCACTGCTTCAACCGGCATGCCGGCGGCTTTCCATGCAGTAAATCCGCCGCCCATGTGCGCCACCTTGGTGAGGCCCATGTCCTGAAACATCTTCGCTTCCAGCGCCGAACGCCATGCGCCGGCGCAATACAACACGAATCGCTTGCCGCTTGCGTACACCGGCTTGTGATATTCGCAGCTCGGGTCAATCCAGAATTCATTCATGCCGCGCGGGCAGTGCAGCGCGCCCGGGATTTTTCCTTCGCGCCAGAGTTCGCGGACATCACGGATGTCAACGATGACCGTATCCGGATCGTCCATCGCAGCGCGCACTTCGTCAAGCGACAGCGTAACGACCTCGCGTTCGGCCTCGGTGACGAGTTGCTGTGCGCTACGCATGACAACAACTTTTTACCGAAAGGCCCATCCACGAAGGGCTTGGCGTAAATTTATGCAAAAAGTCGACTAATGACGAAAACGCGAGCTGAGCCCTATGAAATATGGGCTGTACGAAAAAGCTGTTGCCCATTTTTCGTTGTGGCTACCAGGGAATGGTGGCCCCCGTGTTGTCATAAAAGCCGCCGTGCAGGTCGGAGGCCTTGTCGATCACATGGCGCATACCGGCCACGCTTTCGGTCGGCGTCAGTGATGCCTGCGGACCGCCCATGTCGGTGCGTACCCAGCCCGGATGCAGCGCCATCACGCGCACGCCTTTCTTGCCGAGTTCGAGCGAAGTGGCCTTGACCATCGCGTTGAGCGCCGCCTTGCTTGCGCGATAGGCGATGCCGGACGACGAACTCATGGTCGTGATCGAGCCCATGCGTGACGACAGGAAGACCATCGCGCCGCGCGCGCGCGCCACGTTGTCCGCGAACGCGAGCGTCAGGCGCAGCGGCCCGAGCACATTGGTGCGCATCACGAGGTCAAAGTCTTCCGTCGGCATGTCCGTGAGCCCATCGCTGCGCGGGCCGTAGACGCCCGCGTTGCAGATCATCACG
The DNA here is from genome assembly GCA_964393195.1 of uncultured Alcaligenaceae bacterium. Lineage (GTDB taxonomy): Bacteria > Pseudomonadota > Gammaproteobacteria > Burkholderiales > Casimicrobiaceae > Casimicrobium. The sequence goes on from CAYMSY010000058.1 coordinate 4,514, forward strand.
TCGATGGATTCGTCCTTGAGCTTGGTCGCGAGGGCTTCGATTGAGGACGCGGTGCTGGTGTCCAGCGCCTCGATGCGAACGCCTACGCGCCGTAGTTCGGCGGCCTCGGTCGGCCGCCGGCAGGTGGCAATCACGTCATAGCCATCGCTTGCGTATTGCTTCGCAAACTCCAGCCCGAGGCCGCGGTTGGCCCCGAGAATCAGAACAGTTTTCGCCATGCTGCGTCTTTTGCCTCAGATTGCCTTGGGTTGCCCTAGAGCATTTCGATGGCGATGGCGATCCCTTCGCCGCCACCGATACACAGCGCCGCAACGCCTTTCTTGCCGCCGGTCTTGCGCAGCGCGCCGATCAGCGTCACGATGATGCGGGCGCCGGAAGCGCCAATCGGATGGCCGAGCGCGCAGGCACCGCCGTGGATATTCACCTTGTCGTGCGGAATCTCGAACTCTTTCATCGCGGCCATGGTGACGGCGGCGAAAGCTTCGTTGACTTCGTACAGATCAACGTCCTTGGTTGTCCAGCCAGTTTTCTTGAACAAATTTTTGATCGCGCCGACCGGGGCCGTGGTGAACCACTCCGGTTCCTGACTGTGTTCGGCGTGGCCGACGATCTTCGCCAGCGGGGTCAGGCCCAGCGCCTTTGCTTTCGACAGTTTCATCGCCACCAGCGCGGCAGCGCCGTCGGAAATACTCGACGCATTGGCGGCGGTGATGGTGCCATCCTTGACAAACGCGGGCTTCAGACCCGGGATCTTGTCGAGTTTCGCTTTTGGCGGCTGCTCATCGACCTCGATGGACACATCGCCACCACGGCCCTTGACCGTCACCGGCACGATTTCCCACTTGAATGCACCGCTGGCCGTCGCGGCCTTGGCGCGCTCGGTCGAAGCGATGGCGAACGCGTCCTGTGCTTCGCGCGTAAACGCGTACTTGGTCACACAGTTTTCGGCATGAACGCCCATCGCCTTGCGGTCGTAAGCGTCTTCCAGACCGTCCGTCGCCATGTGGTCGAGCACCTGAGCCGCGCCATAGCGATAGCCGCTGCGCGCCTTGGGCAGCATGTGCGGCGCATTGGTCATGGATTCCATGCCGCCGGCGACCACGCTTTCACGCGTTCCGGCCACGCTGTCGTCATGCGCCAACTGCGTGGCTTTCATGCCCGAACCGCACATCTTGGTCAGCGTGACCGCGCCGACGCCCTTCGGCAAACCGGCCTTCAGCGTGGCCTGACGCGCGGGCGCCTGACCCTGGGCCGCGATCAGGCAGTTGCCGAGGATCACTTCTTCGACCTGTTCGGGTTTCAGTCCGGCGCGCTCAACGGCGGCCTTGACGGCAGCGGCGCCGAGGTCCGAGGCAGACAGCGACGCGAAGTCGCCGAGCATTCCGCCCATGGGGGTGCGCACTGCGCTAACGATGACTACGGGATCCGACATGATGTTCTCTCCAGAAAATGAGTTCCGCCCGACTCTAGTTCTTTGGACGGCGGGAAATCCACAAACTCCATTGTGACGCAAACGCGCCGATGATGCCGCCAACCGCTGCGGCAAGGGTAATGCCCGCAATCGACAGCCGCGTGGCGCTCATGGCTATAGCCAGCGCCGCCGCACCAATCAATATTTGCAGAAATAGCTTTCCCGACGCTGACCACGGTCGCCGCTCCAGCGCGATGGCCATGCCAAACCAGGCCAGAGCCACGCCCAGCCAAAGCAGCATCCGCCCCAGCATCGGCGCGAGGGCGAAGGCGAACATGCCGATGATCATCAGGAAGAATCCGAACAGCATCCAGTGATTGCGGGTCATAACGGCCGACCCGGTGCGTCAGGCAAGCTCGGGGCGATGGCCTCGCCGGCGCGCGACTCGATGGCGTTCAGCGCCCGTGCGGATACGGTGTCGACATCGTCCGGCCCGGTCAAGTCGATATCAAGCGTCCGCAGCAAACCATCTTCGATTCCGTAGACGCAGCCGTGAACCGTCAGCGTTTGCCCGCGCAGCCAGGCGTCCTGCACGACCGTGGTGCGCGCGACGTGAATGACCTGTTCCGCTACATGCAATTCGCACAGGCGGCGCAGCTTGGCGTCGCGATCCTCGATGGCATGCAGGCTGGCACGATGCGCCTCAACCGTGTCCCGTACATGCTGCAACCAATTGTCTGACACGCCGAGACGCAGGTTATCGAACGCCGCCGCGATACCGCCGCAGCCGTAATGCCCCACCAGCAATACGTGCTTGACCTTGAGAATCTCCACCGCGAAGTGCAAGACCGACAGGCAGTTGAGGTCGCTATGTGCGACCACGTTCGCCACATTGCGATGGACGAACACATCGCCCGGCGGCAAACCGATGATCTGGTTGGCCGGGACGCGCGAATCAGAACAGCCGATCCAGAGATATTGCGGCGCCTGCTGATGCTTCAGTCGCTCAAAGAACTGCGGATCATCGCGCAGGACATTTTCGACCCAGGCACGATTGTTGGCGAAGAGCTGGGCGAGGGAATGTGGTACGGCCAAAGTGGGGGCGACAGAGAAGTCGTCGAAACGGTTTGAAATGCTATTTTGTCTCGTTATACAGCTCGCGTCCGATCAACATTCGCCGGATTTCGCTGGTTCCAGCCCCGATTTCGTAGAGTTTGGCGTCGCGCCAGATTCGCCCGGTCGGATACTCGTTGATGTAGCCGTTGTCGCCCAGCGCCTGAATCGCCTCGCCAGCCATCCAGGTAGCCTTTTCGGCGCAGTACAGGATCACGCCCGCTGCGTCCTTGCGCGTCACTTCTCCGCGATCGCAGGCTTTGGCCACCGCGTACAAATAGGCACGACCCGCCGAAAACGTGGCATACATGTCGGCCAGTTTGCCCTGCATGAGCTGGAATTCACCGATTGACTGGTTGAACTGCTTGCGCTCGTGCACGTAAGGCAGCACGACGTCCAGACACGCCGCCATCAGGCCCACCGAGCCACCCGCGAGCACCGCGCGCTCGTAGTCAAGTCCGCTCATAAGCACGTTGACGCCTTTGCCAACTTCCTTGAGCACATTCTCGGCGGGTACGACACAGTCCTGAAACACCAGTTCGCAAGTGTTGCTGCCGCGCATGCCCAGTTTGTCGAGTTTCTGCGCTGTGGAAAAGCCCTTGAAACCTTTTTCAATGATGAACGCGGTGATGCCGCGCGGACCAAGGCCCGGATCGGTCTTGGCGTAAACCACCAGCGTATCGGCATCGGGACCGTTGGTGATCCACATCTTGTTGCCGTTGAGCACATAGTGGTCGCCCTTGAAGTCAGCACGCCGCCGCATGCTCACCACATCCGAACCCGATCCCGGCTCGCTCATCGCCAGCGCGCCGACATGCTCGCCCGAAATCAGTTTCGGCAAATACTTCCGGCGCTGTTCATCGCTGCCATTCAGCTTTAGCTGATTGACACACAGATTCGAGTGCGCACCGTAGGACAGACCGACTGACCCGCTGGCGCGACTGATCTCCTCCATTGCCACGACGTGCGCGAGATAACCCATCCCGGCGCCACCGAACTCCTCCGGCACTGTAATGCCCAGGATGCCGAGGTCGCCCATCTTTTTCCACAGATCCATCGGGAACTGGTTGTCGCGATCTATCTCTGCGGCTCGCGGCGCAATCTCGGCCTGCGCAAACGCATGCACGCTGTCACGCAGCATGTCGATGTCTTCGCCGAGATCGAATTTGAGTTGGGGAAATTGCATGGTGGCCTCCTGTAGGAGCGGCTCTGCCGCGACCGCGTATGCGCCGCAGTCGCCGTGTCGCGGCAGAGCCGCTCCTACAAGGTGCTACTTCGCCGGAATCACAATCAATGTCTGCTGCATCACGGCGCAGAGCGTTTCCTTGCCGTTCTTCGTCACAAAAACCTTGCCCTGGGTGATCGTCAGTGTGCGGCCGGACTTGATGACTTCGCCGCGTGCGCGCAGCTTCTCGCCGTCGCCCGGCGCCAGCACATTTACCTTGAATTCAACGGTCAACACGTTGCTGCCGGGTGGCATCATCGTAGCGCCGGCGCAGCCGCCCGCAGTATCGATCAACGTGCTGATGATTCCCGCATGGAAATAGCCATGCTGCTGCGACAGCTCCGGGCGGAAGTTCACCTCGAATTCGGCCACACCTTCATCAACCTCGGTCAGCCGCGCACCGATGAGTTTCATCGCACCCTGCGCGTTGAAGATGTTCAGGATGTCAGCGGTTTTTTGCGGCGAGATCATGACACCGGATTGTAGCGCGCAAGTTGACGTTTACGTCAACGTAAGTGTTTGCTCGTACTTCACTAACAACGGTTATTCGTCGGAACTATTTGGCCGAGTTCTTGAGCCGTTTGCGGCAGTCACGTTCGATCGTCGAGATCTCTTCCAGCACCACGTCAATATCTTCTCGCTGCTGTTCGAGCAGCACGCGCCGCGCCGCCAGCACCTCAAGAAACTTCATGAGCTGCGGGCGTTCGCTGTGATCAACGTCGTACAAATCGAGAATTTCTGCGATATCGGCCAGGCTCATGCCCAGGCGCTTGCCGCGCAGCACCAGTTTCAGGCGCACCCGCTCGCGTTGGCCGTAGATGCGCCGTGTGCCGCGCCGCTCAGGCGAGAGCAACCCCTGATCTTCGTAAAAGCGAATCGCGCGCGTCGTCAACGCGAACTCGTCAGCCAGTTCAGTAATGGTGAAAGTTTCGCGGCGAGGGCTTTGCGACACGGCGGAGGTCAACGAAGGGGGCGAAACGATGTCAGGCATGCGCAAAGTTTATCCGCGCTACCGGCCCGGCATCTGCGTTTGATCAACCCGTCGGTCTGGGAATATCCGCTTCGCCGTAAACGAGATGTACTTTTGCGTCCTCCGGAATGCCGGGCATGGTCGCTGCCCACGCTTCCCAGTCGGTGCGCATCGCCGCAAGCCGCTCGGGGTAGCGCTTCGCGAGATTGGCTTTCTCGCGCGCATCGGTTTCGACGTCGAAAAGATACTCGAACGAATCGATGGCGAGATATTTCCACTGATCCACGCGCATCGCGCGCTGCTTGCGATGATTCATGCGCCAGTAGAGTTTGCGCGACGGACTATGCGTGGGCGTCGCCAGCACCGGCGCAAGGTCGACGCCATCGAGCGGATGCGCGCCGTCGTCGCTCAGCCCCGCTGCGCGCAGCATCGTTGCCGTCCAGTCCATCGTCAAGTGCGGTGTAGCCGACACGCTGCCCGCACGGATGCGCTCGGGCCAGCGCGCGATCACGGGAACGCGGATGCCGCCCTCCAGCAAGTCCATCTTGCCGCCGACAAACGGCCAGTTTTTCGAGAAGCGCTCGCCGCCGTTGTCGCTGGTGAACACGACCAGCGTGTTATTGGCCAAACCCTTCGCTTCCAGCGTCGCCAGAATGCGCCCGATGCCCTCATCCATGTGATGAATCATGCGCCAATATTTGTCGAGCGAACCGCCGTCGTTGTGGCTGATGCGTGGTGTGATGCGCGCCGCCTCCGCGGCATCATCGCGCGTCTCCCACGGCCAGTGCGGCGCGGTGTAGTGCACGGACAACAGAAACGGCCGCTCGCTCGATTGTTCGCCAATCCAGCGCACCGCGCGGTCACTCACGAGGTCGGTGAAATACCCGACCTCGTGCACCTCGGTTTCGTTCTCCCACAGGTCATGCGTGCCGCGCGAATCCTTGTGCGTAAAGTAATCAATCGCACCCGACGTCGCGCCGTAAAAATAGTCATAGCCACTCTTGCGCGGCCCAAACGTCGGCGCGTAGCCCAGGTGCCACTTGCCGGTGAGTGCGGTGCGATAGCCCGCATCACGCAAACGGCTCGCCAGCGTAGGGATGGACGGCGGCAAACCCAGCACGCTGCTGCCTCGCTCCGAGCTGCCCAGCGGTTCCTCCGCCGCGCCACGAAAGCGATATTGGTAACGGCCCGTCAACAACGCAAAGCGCGTCGGCGAACACACGGGTGAATTGCTTAAACCATGCGTGAAGCGAATGCCGTCACGGGCCATCTGGTTGAGGTGTGGCGACACTTCAAATGGCGCACCGGCGCCGCCATAGCAATCAAGATCAGCAGAGCCCAGATCGTCGGCCAGGATGAAGATGAAATTCGGACGGGAGTTCATGGTGGAAAGCTTACTCCACCTTTCCCGTCGTGGGCGCATGGGGTGCGATCCCACCGCGCCTCAAACGAATCCTCTCCCCTCGCGGATAGGGCTGGCGTGAGGGTGGTAGCGCCCAACGGGCGTCATCCTCGGCGCAGCCGGGGATCCAGTGCGTGAAACAACGCGAAGCGCAAATTTTTGTCGCTTCGCGATGTTGGCTACAAAAACCAGGTACCCCTTGCCACGGTCGCGATGGCATGCGCAAAAATGCTTCGCGGCGCAACAAAAGCAAAAGTCCGCGTTGTCACGGTGCGGCAATGACTTTGGCAACCTTGATGAAGTTTTCGGTGGACAAACCCGACGCAGTCATCGTGATCGAGTCGTTGTCGCGCAAAATGAATGCACGTGCGGCCAAGCGCAACTTTGGCAGCGGGATCAGAGCGGCTCGCTTGCCAAGCCCCGCGATCAATTCACGTTTGGAATCCTGGGATCGTTCGGTGTCTCTGACATCCGCTTCCCACATCTCTTCAACGGTCCTGCCCGCTTGATAGTTCTTTGCCTGACCGGCAATGGCTACTTTGTCGCGATGCTTGACGACCACTTGAGTCTTGTCTCCGCCGGCTTCAATCCGCACCCAACCGCACTCGATCTCACCCGGATCACGGTCATAGGCGAAATCCGTTTTGAATCCTGCGCCTGCTTCCGAATTGAGTTTTTTCAAAGGCAGAATTTTTTCGCATCGAGCGGCTTCCGTCAGTGCGTTGTTTTGGGCATAAACGACGGGAGTTAGCAGCATCAGCGATATCGCGGAGCCAATCAGACTTGATTGCCGATGTTTCATAAGAATGTCCTCTCGATATTTGGGCGATGTCACAGGTAACAGACGCGATACGCCGCAAACGTGCGTCAGTCGGAATGAAAGTGACTGGCCTCGCGTGGCCACGGAGCGCGCTCGTGGCAAGCGTTCATGGTTCGACAGGCTCACCACGAACGGGGGGCTCTTCGTTCTACCACCCCCTCACCCTAGCCCTCTCCCGCGAGGGGAGAGGGGGCAAAACCCAGTTGGGATAGGCTAGTCCGCTTTAAACCCCGAAGCCGCAATCACAGGTCGCCACTTCTCAATCTCCGCCAGCCGAATCTTCTCCAACCCATCGGGAGTGCTCATCGCCGGCTCGGTGCCGGTGCGGGCGAATTTCTCTTTTACATCGGCGTTGGCGAGCGCGGTGTTAAGCGCCTTGTTGAGCGCGGCAATCGTCGCGGCGGGCGTTTTTGCGGGGGCCCACAGGCTGTACCAACCGCTGCCGGTGGCGTCCTTGAAGCCTAGCTCTGCCATCGTCGGAACCTCGGGAATCAGCGCACTGCGTTTGTCCGCGAATGAGGCGAGGATGCGAATCTTGCCGGCCTGATGCAGCGGAATCAGCTCGATGTGCGTATCCATGCCGCAGGCGATCTGGCCGCCCATGAGATCGTTCAACATCGGCGCGCCGCCCTTATACGCGACGTGCACCATGTCCACGCCAATCGCGCGGCCGAGCATGATGCCGAAGAAGTGCGGCAGGCTGCGGGGGCTGGGGCTGCCGAAGTTCGCTTTCTCCTTGTTTGCCTGGAGCCACGTGACGATCTCCGCCATGTTTTTGGCCGGATGATTCGGCGGCACGGCGAGCGCGAACTGAAAGTGCCCAACCATGCCGATGGGCGTCATGTCGGCGGCCGGGTCGAAGCCTGGATTTTTGAAGATGAGCTGAGAGAGGACGGGCGTGACTAGCGGTGCGAGCAGCATCGCGCTGCCATCCGCAGGCGACGCGCGCAAGGCTTCCACCGCGATCTTGCCACCGGCACCGGCCCGGTTGTCGACGATGATCTGCTGGCCTGCAGGCAGTCCTTCGCGCATCTTGTCGGCGAGGATGCGGGCGATCAGGTCGGCACCACCCCCGGGTGCGAAACCGAGGATGATTTTTGATTGCTGCGGCACTTGCGCAAGCGCGTAGCGCGGGAGCGCCGCAGCCACGGGCGCAGCAAGCGCAGCGAGCAGCATCTGGCGGCGCAGTGTGAATGATGATGGCATGGCGCTCTCCTTTGTTGTTAGTGCGCAGATTATGAACGCTGACAGGGCGGTTTGCCCATGTAGGAGCGGCTCTGCCGTGACCCCGCTCGTGCGACGGGCGCGTCGCGGCAGA
>CAYMSY010000059.1:0-12740 GCA_964393195.1 uncultured Alcaligenaceae bacterium
GTGCTTGCACTGCCACCAACATCTCTAGTTTTGACCGCTGAGCGACTTCGCCAGTCGCACCAACCAATTGTCTCTCGGTGCGGACTCAACGGGGAGCGTGACCTGCTGAACTTGCAGGGTCTTCAGCTGCTCGTGAAGCGCGGAATTTTCCTTGTATGTGCGCGACCATTCGGTGTACACGGACTGTTCGCGATCAGTCACCAGTGTGAGCTGCCGTTCTACGTGCGCCGTCGGTCCGGCAGATCGAGCGCAAAAAACAAGGTAATAGAGTTCCGGCGGGAAGCTACTGATACCGTCAGTGGCGAGCACAACCGCACCAGTGGCGTCGCCATCAAGCGGCCACACCATTGAATGGAAGGCTGCACGCTGTCCGAACCAGCGTTGTGCCGGAAATCTGACATCAAGCAGTGATTTCAGCTCGGCTTTGTCGAGCTCTTTGACGTGAAATTCGTTCTTGTAACCGGTGCGGTCACTGTATTCCGGACGATTCGGCGATGAGATGATGAACAGACCATCCGGGGCGAGCAGGCGGTCTACTTCCTGAATGAACGCCTCGTGTTCCATCATGTGTTCAATCGTTTCGAAAGATACGATGACATCAAAACTCGCATCGGGCGCGGGGATCTTTGTGCAATCGGCGGCCACGTAACGAAGATTGGTCTGCCCATACTTCGCGTTGGCGTGAGCGACTGCATCAACAGACAGATCAACTCCCGTGACGCTGGCAGCCGACTGAGCCAGCAACTGCGATCCATAGCCTTCGCCGCTCGCGACGTCCAGCACGCGCTTGCCTCGAACATAGTCACGTGCGATCAGGTAACGGTGCCAGTGCTCATACACCATCTCGCCAGCGCATTCGGGAAGAAACCGTTCGCCGGTAAAAATGAGACTCATTATTCTTCTCTGTCCAGATGCGCAGCATCCGCAAAATTCTTTGCAAACAATTCTGCCAGTTTGCGTCGGTCCTGTTTGGTGGGGCGTCCCTGCATGACAGGCTGTGCCGCGACTGCTGCGTGAAGCATCCGGCGCTCAGCTCGTGCCACCACACTCTCAGCCGTTTCCCTGAACAGAAGAGCGGCATCCGTAGCTGAGCCGCGACGGTCTGAAACGAGCAGGACCACAATGTCCATTGTGACGTCACCACGCTGAATCGTGTAGCTGTCGCCCGACCGCACATTGTGTGCCGGCTTGACGCGATCGCCCGACATAGATCCTGCAGCGCTGCGGCGGACATGCCCAGCCGCAATGGCGTCAATCGCGAGTGATCGCGTTTTGAAGAAACGCGCAGCCCACAACCACTTGTCAATGCGAATGGGTGCCGTTTCAGTCATGATTCCGATGCACCACTATTGAAGTGTGCGCGGGCCGTGCAACCGAGTGGGATCGTTGTTTCTGAATAGCGTGTCCAGTTGCCCAGATTCGACGGAATAAGCTTTCCCGCAGAACTCGCATCGGGTTTCGATTCGTCCCTGTTCTTCAATCAGCGGACGAAGCTCATCTTCCCCGACCAGCTTGAGTGCATTCAGCACACGCTCGATACTGCAGGCGCAGGCAAAACTCACTGGCTGCGATGGATGCATTTTCACATCATGGTCAGCGAAGGCAAATTGCAGCCACTGGTCATACGGGAACGGCATGAAAGGCACTGCAAAAACGGCCTCAACCTGTGCAGCGACGGCGTTCCATGCTGGCGTGAGCTCGTCCCCGCGGCGATCGGGTAACCGCTCAAGCAACATCGCTTCAATGGCGTCACCGTCTTCACGAAGCCACATACGCGTCGTAGTCTGCTGGGAATTGCTGAGATAGTCTTCGAGCAGCGAGGCAACCGTTCCGCCATGCAGGGCGACGATTCCCTGATACGTTTGCCCCTCGGCGGGAGAGATGGTCAGCACGAAGCGACCGCCTCCATCCGGTGCAACCAGCGTTGCGAGATCGGCGTGCGGTGGCAGCTCTATCCCTTCGCGCACGCTTGCGTAAGCACGAAAGGTCAACGCATCCGTTGCCTCAACACAGAGCAACGGAACTGCCCCATTTCCCTGTGCCTGAAGAATGATCTGCGCACGTTGCTTGAGATTGCTTGCGAGTAGCACCGCAGCACCCGCAAACTGCCTGAGCAACGATGCGACGGGCGCGGGGTAGTTGTGGTGATGCAGGGCCGTAATCAGGCTGTCGTCAAGGCGTGCGACAACGCCCCTTGCTGGCGCGGTGTCCAGCCAGAAGCGGGCTAACTGATCAAACCCTGCGGTCGTTCTGTCCATCGTCAAGTTGTCGCTACGCCGTTAACCGGTTCGCATGGTCATCGGAAACGTAACAACCTGCATCGGCAGTGCTGAATTTTTGTCGAATGTCGCTCCGGCTTCGATACCCGCGCGTGCTACTGCTTCGGCTGAGTCGAGCTTGTCGTAGAGCGCGTTCATCGCGCCGAGTGCGTACTCGCGTCCCGAGCCAGCCGCCCAGAACCGCTTGAATTCAAACACTTCGCGCATTGAGTAAATGCCATAGATGCCCGTCGGATTGGCGATGAGCGCGGTGATATGCGTACTTTCATACGCGTCTTCGTCTTCTTCCTTGGGATTGAGGAAGTGTTGGTCCTTGAGGGTGGTGTGGAGTTTGCGGAACGTCTCGAAGATTTCCGCCTTGCTGTTGAAGTTGAGATCCTTGGCTGTCGACAGCAGGTTTTCGTAGACAAGCTGGTGCGCGGCGCTGCCGCAGAGCGCGATCACGGTCTCGCCGTAGCGGACCATCTTTTCGGAGGAGGCATCGAAACTGTCAGACAGGCGGGTGTCACCGAATGTAGTCAATGAGTCGGCAGCAATGGCTGCCATGTTGCCTTTACGCACCACAACGAGGGTGGTCATAAGTAATACTTTCTTGTTCTGAGTAACCCGCAATTATAGTTTTTGCGAAAACCCGGAGAGAACTGCAACAGATACCGGATGTGCTGAGATCAATTCCGTGCGCACAGAAGCGCTGGTGTCCAGACTTCTGCTGCGCGTCGCCAAAACGTACTGATTGATTCCACATGACCTAATGAGGGCTGTTTGAGGAATGCCCACGCCCGGTGCAGCGTGGGCAGCACATCGTCAACGCTGATGGCCGGAGCGAGTGTCTGTTTCGACAGTTTCTCGCCCTGCTTGTTGCATACAAGCGGAACATGCATGTAGGTCACTGGCGGATATCCGAGAGCGCGCTGCAGAAATATCTGCCGTGGCGTGTTGAGCAGCAGGTCTTCGCCACGAACGACATGCGTTACGCCCTGCAGGGCATCGTCCACGACCACTGCCAGTTGATAGGCATAGAGACCGTCGGCACGTCGCAGGACGAAATCGCCCACTTCATTGGCCAGACTTTGACTGATTGTGCCGCAAGCCCGATCAGTGAATGCAACTGGTTCTTCTATTGAGGAGGGAACGCGCATACGCAGTGCGCGTGCCGCTTCTGTTGTCTCCATCCTGTTGCGACAGGTGCCGGGATAGATCGTTTCCCCTTCGCGGTTGCGTGGAGCGGCTTCGAGTTGCTTGCGTGTGCATGTGCAGGCGAACAAATGGTTCGCATTCGCAAGGCGCATCAGCGCAGCGTCATAGAAACCACCGCGCTCGCTCTGACGCGCGATCTCTCCATCATGTTCGAATCCGTAGGCCGCAAGTTGTCTCAGGATGTCAAGCTCGGCGAGGCTCGAGCAACGGGGTTTATCAACATCCTCGATGCGAAGCAGCCATTGTCCTCTCGCTGATCGCGCGTCGGCATAGCTAGCCACTGCCGTGACAAGTGAGCCAAAGTGCAGCGGTCCCGTCGGCGATGGCGCAAAACGCCCAACGTAAGGCGGCGCGTCGGCCGGCAGCGCTATGGTTTGGGTGGATTCCACTTCCAGCGATTTTCGAGCAAACCCAGTACCGTGTTGGGATACTCAAAGCGACCCAACGAGCCGTTATAGCGAGCAAGAGCACGAACGACATCGCCTTTTTCGATGTCAAGGTAATGGCGAAGGATGACGCAGCCGTAGCGCAGATTCGTTCGCAGGTGAAAGAGGTTGTGATCAGCCGTTCCGATCAACCGAACCCAGAACGGCATCACCTGCATGTAGCCTCGCGCAGATGCACTGGAGATCGCATACTTGCGAAACGCGCTTTCATGGTTGATGACCGCAAGCACCAGTTGCGGGTCCAGTCCGGCCCGGCTTGATTCATACTGCACGGTCGTCAGAAACTCACGGCGCTGTTCCGGATCAGGCATTCTTGAGGCCAGGCGCGACGACATTTCCGCCAACCATGCCTGCACCTGACCCGGTTCACCAATCAGGCGCAGGGCGCTGCGATCGGCGATGGCAGAGGCGAGTGCAGTTTGCACACTGGCACTCAGTTTTTCCTCCGCCTGTGCGCCGGCATGCGCAAACGGCGAGAGCAGCAGACACAACGCACCAATGAAGCCGCGAACGAGTTGCGCACGCGTGGTGGGCGTTGCTGCGAGCGTCCGGTACTGCGCCTTTCGCATCAGGATTTCAATAGCGACTGGACATGCGCCGCGATCGTTGCCACAGGCACTTTGATCGCTGCGGTGTCGCGACGGGCCTGGTATTCGACCATGCCTTCCTTGAGACCACGGTCACCGACGGTGATGCGATGCGGAATGCCGATCAGCTCCAGGTCAGCAAACATCACTCCGGGACGTTCGCCACGGTCATCCAGCAGAACGTCAATTCCAGCCAGAGATAGTTCGTCGTGTAATTTGTCGGCAGTCGTCTTGACTTCGGCGCTGCGGTCATAGCCGACTGCGGCGATGGCGACAGTGAAAGGTGCCATCGGAACCGGCCAGACAATACCCTTATCGTCATGGTTCTGTTCGATGGCTGCTGCCACCACGCGGGTGACGCCTATTCCGTAACAGCCCATTTCCATGACCTGTTCTTTCTGCTCTTTGTCCAGAAAGCGCGCCCCGAGTTTGGCGGAATACGCCTGCCCAAGCGCAAAGACATGACCGACCTCAATGCCGCGGCGCAGCTTGAGCGAACCTTTGCCATCGGCTGACGCGTCACCCTCGACCACGTTGCGAATGTCTGCGACGACATCCGGTTCCGGACAATCGCGCCCCCAGTTTGCACCCGTCACGTGATAGCCCGATTCATTGGCACCGCACACGAAATCTGCCATGGCTGCGGCGGTGCGATCCGCAACAACCGTCACTTTGCCCGGATGCGTCTTGCCGTGACGTGGTACCGGTCCGCAGTAGCCGGGTTCTACGCCGAGATGCTCCTCAATCTCTTCCGGTGTCGCAGGGCGGAAGTTGACGAGTGCAGGTACCTTGCCAAGCTTGACTTCGTTGACCATGTGATCAGCACGCAGCATGCACAACACGAAGCCGGCATCGCTCATGTACATCATCGCTTTGAGCTGTCTGTCCAGCGGCAGCTTCAGGAAGGCTCCCACGTCCTCACAGGTCTTTTGTCCCGGCGTGTGGATCAGTTCAAGTGTGTTGCCGGCGGCCGGCCGCGGAGTGGCCGGAGCGACGGCCTCGGCCAGTTCGATATTGGCGGCGTACTCCGAATCTGGGCAGTAGGCAATGACGTCCTCACCGCTCTCGGCCAGCACCTGAAACTCGTGTGATGCAAAACCGCCGATATTGCCGGTATCGGCATTGACGGCACGGAACTCCAGTCCGAGCCGCGTGAAAATCCGGGCATATGCATCATACATACCCTGATAGCTCTTCATCAGGGCATCCTTGTCCACGTCGAACGTGTATGCGTCCTTCATGATGAACTCTCGCGAGCGCATGACGCCGAAGCGCGGGCGGCGTTCGTCGCGAAATTTGGTCTGGATGTGATACAGGCTCTTCGGCAGTTGCCGCCATGACTTGATGTCCTGCCGGGCAATATCAGTGATCACCTCTTCCGAGGTCGGCTGCACAATGAAATCACGATCATGGCGGTCTTTTACCCGCATCATCTCGGGGCCCATTTTTTCCCAGCGTCCCGACTCCTGCCACAGCTCGGCAGGCTGAATCACCGGCATCAGCAGTTCAACCGAGCCCGCCGCGTTCATTTCCTCGCGCACGATCTGTTCCACCTTGCGCAATACGCGTACACCCAGCGGCATCCATGTGTAGATGCCGGCGCCCAGCTTTTTGATCATGCCGGCCCGCATCATTAACTGGTGCGAGACGACTTCTGCCTCTGACGGGGCTTCTTTGGTGGTAGTGAGGAAGAACTGACTGAGTTTCATGGGTAAGCGGTGATGGGCGAATGTGGAACGCAGGGGCCACGACCCGTTTGCGAAGAGCGCACATTTTCGCCTATTCTCCCGGCATGGCAGATTTCGTCCCTACCGCCGCGCCACCCGGCGCATCGCCTGCGCTGGTCCGCGTTGTTTCGCCTCCGGCGAACGTTACCGCTATTCCTCTGGTATTTGATTCGCCGCACAGCGGCCGGCTCTATCCGGCTGACTTTGCCTATGCCTGCAGCTGGGAACGCTTGCGTCGCGCCGAGGACACCGACATTGACGATCTGTATTCATTTGTGCCGACGCTTGGCGCGACACTGGTTGCAGCCGAATTTCCGCGCAGCTATCTGGACCCGAACCGTCGCATCGAGGATGTTGATACCAGCATCATCGAAGGGGCCTGGCCGCACGTCGTTGACCATTCGCCGAAAACGGCGTCAGGCATCGGTCTGATCTGGCGCGTCCTCGACGACAACTCGCCGATCTACGCCCGAAAGCTGTCGGTTGCCGAAGTTGAGCGCCGTATCGCACAGTGCCACGTGCCGTATTGGGCTGCCGTAACTGCGGCTGTCGACAACGCATTTGACCGATATGGTCGCGTCGTGCACATCAATTGCCACTCGATGCCGGAAGTGGCCGGCCCCATCTCGTGGGTCAAGCCCGGCACGAAGTTCGCGGATGTTGTCCTTGGTGACAGGGACGGCACAACCTGTGCACCCGAATTCACACGCCTGCTGACTGACGCGTTTCGTGCTGAGGGTCTGAGCGTCGCGGTGAACGATCCGTATAAAGGCGTTGAGCTGGTCAAGCGATTTGGTCGCCCGCACGAGAATCGTCACAGCATCCAGATCGAGCTCAATCGCAAGCTGTACATGAATGAAGCTACGCGTGAGCGGAACGAAAACTACGGAAAACTACAGGCGCTTCTGGAGCGCGTCATGCGGCAAGTTGCGCATTACGCGGTCGCAACCTAGTTCGCCGTTTGTCCCGCCGACAGGCGGGACAAACGGAACCCGCGACGAAGCGCGGGCGTATCACCTAGAACCGGTAGCCGACGCCTACACCGATTGCCCACGGGTCAAGCTTGACGTGGCTGATCTTGGCGCCGTCGAGAAAGACGTCCGAGTTGATCCAGATTTTTTTCACGTCGACATTGAGCGACCATTTTTTGTCGATCGGGATGTCGAGACCAGCTTGCAGTGCCGGGCCGATGCTGTAGGCATCAAGCGTCACGCGTTTGCCGAGTGCGCTCATGTTGACATTCATCGTGTAGGTCAGGTTCACACCGGCGCCAACGTAGGGCTGGACTGCGGCACCTGGCATCGGGCGGTACTGCACGGTCAGAACCGGCGGCAGGTGCTTGAAGGTACCGATCGCCGCACCACCGATGCTGACGGTCTGTTTTTGCGGATAGGTCAGGATCAATTCGGCCGAAATGTTCGGTGAAAAGAAATAGGTCAGATCGACTTCGGGAATCGTCTTGTCGTTGACCGTGATGGCGTTGGCCGGCGCTACGCCGGGAATGGCGTCTGACTTGTCGGCGAAATTCAGGTTGACCGCTCGCGCACGTACCATCAGGTTCGACAGGTCCTGCGCGGCGGCCGGCAGGGCGGCAAGACCGAGAACGGCTGCCAGGGCGAGGGGGAGGGTTTTCATAGTATTTCCTTCGTTATTGACGTCGGCTTCGACGAAGATGACCCATGCACCCCCGATCACGGACACCGGAGGTTGTCTGGTGTTCGTCGCAGCAACGAGCAAATACTACAAATGACTACAAATCCATGTCTTGATGAAGGTCAAATATTGGTGCGGTGCCGCAAAAATAGCGAAATTGCATCAAAAACAGGGCGTTTGAGCCGGTTCCGCCAGTGTCTGAACTGGCGTGGCGCGATGCCGCATGCTGCCTCGCGTGCGGGTCCGTCCCTAAAATCGAGCGATGCAACAGTTCCATCTTCCCGATCCGCGTGCGTTCCCGCTCTACGCTGGCACACCTGCCAACCCATTGATCGACCTCGCGCTGGCTTCGCTGGCGGCAGAACAGGGCGTGATTCAGGAAAAACGCGACACCGAGCTTGGTGAGCAGATAGCCGCACTGCTGCTTTCCGGCGACACCGCTGTGATTGCCGACGCGCTGGCGCGGGCGCCCTCGCTCGCAGTGCAGCGTCACATCACGCGCTCGCTTGCGACGGCGCATGTTGCGGCCGGGCGCGCGCAGGGAGATGCGGGGCTGCCGACGACGGTGTTTGCGATTCCGCTGGTCATCGTTGCCGCCAATCCGGGGGCTGTCAATGTGCCCGGCGCGCTGCCGAACATCGAGGAATTCATTGCGCTCATGAAAGGCAACGGCGCCTTGCGCGGCAACCAGACGTTTGCGCTGTCGAACGCGCTCGCAGCGGCCGGTGCGTTTGCGCTGCCGAAGTTGCCGGCGAGCCTTGCCTGGTGGACCCTGTCGCCGGGGGCGCCGATTGCCATCGAGAAAGCCGCGATGCCGGTTCCGGCCAATCAGGAAAGCGTGTTCCTGCGTTTTGTCGTTGGCACGGCGCTGGCGGGGCCAAACGCCGAACTGCTCGCCGACAACGACACCGGTAAATGGGGCATGCCGTTCACGCAGACATTTGCCAAACAACTGGGCGGCGGCACGCTGTCGCTGCTCGCCATGCCACGGCCGCCACGCTCGCCACTGGCCGCTCTGTTCCAGGGCCGCGCTGCGCAGCGCGAAGTCTCGCTGCAACTCTTTGCGACCAATGCCATTCGCAAATTCCGCTCCGGCGTAGGCGAACCGGAGGCGGTCATCTCGGCGCATCGCACCTCAGACGGCGGCGAAGTGCGGCTGTCGCTGTCCAATCCCTTTGACGAAAAGGGCGCGGAAGGCTTCCGTGCGGAACTTCACGCGACGGACCGCGCCCAAGACGTGGCGGTGCTCATGCAGGATCTGCTGCGCGAGTGCAACGTCGAATCCGTGACGGTGCTGGCAGACGTGTTTCCGGACATCGACGCGGAAACGAAGTTGCCGATGCTGTTCCGGGCCGATGCGCTGGAAGCTGCGTCCGGCAAGGCGTTGAGCGCAGCGCAAATGCATTGACGGCGCGATGGATGCTCTGGAAAGCGCCAAATTTGACAATCAACTTTTGCTTGTAATGACGTTTTAATGCGGCATGGAGTGATGAATCGCAGGAAGTCGACTTATTGATAAATGCCGTTCTGAGCCCTTTTTGGATGCGGGTTACGTCAAAAAGCTGCCTTTAAAAATTGCCTGATTTTCGTCATTCGTCCCCGCCTTTCGTCATTCGTCTCAGCTCCGCCTGCGTCCGGCCCGACTCCCTACATACTTCCCAACTTCGATGAATCCTCTCAACTTCTTCCCCTCGCGCCGCAGCGCCTACGCCTTTGGCTTCCTCGTCTGTGCCGCACTGATCGCCTACGCGCTCTACCTGCAATACGTCGAGATGCTTGAGCCCTGCCCGATGTGCTGGTTCCAGCGCGTGGCCGTGGTTGCGCTCGGGTTGGTGTTTCTGATCGGCGCCATCATGAATCCGGGGCGTCCCGGCGCCCGGCTGGTTGCGTGGCTGGCGCTACTGACCGGCGGGTCCGGCGCGGCGCTTGCCATGCGCCACCTCTACATCCAGTCATTGCCAGCCGACGCGCTGCCGAGCTGCGGCATGGGCATCACCTACATGCTCGAATCGCTGCCGTTTCTCGATGTGTTTGCCCGCGCGCTCAAAGGCAGCGTAGAGTGCAACAAGATTGATTTGATTCTCGGTCTGTCGATCCCGGCCTGGACCCTGATTTTCTTTGTCGCTGCCGTTATCGCGGCGTTTCTTCTCATCAACCATCGCGCCCAAAAGGCCTGATCCGTTTCTGCCAAACATTATGAAAAAAGCGTTTCTTGTGGCCTGTCTCGCCCTGCCCGCCCTCGCTGGCGCGCAGGCGCTCAACCCGCCCGCGACCCCTGCGCGTCCTGTCGTCGATACGGTGCACGGCATGATGCTGACCGATCCCTATCGCTGGCTTGAGGACAACAAGAACGAGGAGGTCATCAAGTGGACGCGTGCCCAGCACGACGCCGCGCTCGCCTGGCTCGACAAGAACGCACCGGAAGTGCCGGGCCTCAAGGACGAGCTGACGCGCTATACCGACCGCACCATCACCTCGCCGCCGTCGTACTACAAGGGCCGCGAATTCTTCACGCGCAAAGTGAAGGGCGAAGAGCAGGCCAAGCTCTACACGCGCATTGATGGCAAGGAAGTGCTGCTGTTCGATCCGGTCAAGCTCGACCCGACCGGCAAGTCGTCGATGCAGGGCCGCGCCTATTCACGCGACGCCAGCATTCTGGCCGTGGGCGTGCAGCGCGCGGGCGATGAGCTGCCGACGCAGTTCTTCATCAACAGCAAGACCGGCGAACAGGTGTACGCGCCGCTGCCGCAGGTCTGGGGCGTGTCGTGGACGAAGGACAACACGGTGGCCTACATCCAGCCGCGCACCCAGGAGCAGGTGAGCAAACAGTTGCCGCTCTACACGCAGCTCGTGAAGCTTACGCAGCCGATCAAGGATCAGCCGGTCGTGCACAAATTCACCGATGCCAAGCAATGGGGTGGCGTCGCCGATTTTGAATATGCACCGTACACGCTGTTCACCACCGGTGAAGGCAAGAGCGCACAGTATTCGATCCGCAAGAACGGCAGCAGCGACGCGCCGCAACTGATCTTCGACCAGAAGGGTTCCAACGCGAGCATCGAGATCATTGGCGACACCATTTACGCATGGACCAATGCCGGCGCGCCGAACGGACGCCTGCTCAAGGCAAGCGTTGCCAAACCCGAGTTCAAGAACTGGAAACAGATCGTTGGCGAACAGAAGGGCGTTGTGCTCGAGTCCTTCGTGGTGACGAAGAAAAACATCATCGTGCGCGAGAAGCGTGAACTGCTCAACCGCCTGCGCGTGCTTGATCTCAACGGCAAGTTCGTGCGCGATCTGGCGGCACCGGAGTTCGGCAGCGTCACCAGCATCAGCTACGACCGCGACAGCAACACACTGTACGCCGCACTGGCGACGTTCACTGCGCCGTTCAAGCTCTACAAGCTCGACGCCGACAGACTCGAATGGAAATTCCTGTATCAGGACGAATCGGTACTCGACACCAGGGACATCGAAACCAAGCAGGTCAATGTCACCAGCCGTGACGGCAGCAAAGTGCCCATGTTCGTGAGTTACAAGAAAGGCACCAAGCTCGACGGTAACAACCCGGCCGTGATCTATGGCTACGGCGGTTTCAACATCGGCATCAGCGTCGGCTATCTCGGCACCTTTGCGACGCTGGTCAATCGTGGCGTGGTGGTGGCCCAGCCTGGCCTGCGTGGCGGTGACGAATACGGCGAGTCGTGGCACGAAGGCGGCATGAATGGCAACAAGCAGAACGTGTTTGATGACCTGTACGCCAGCGCCGAGTGGCTCATCAAGGAGGGCTACACCAAGCCGTCACGCCTCGTGGCCTTTGGTGGCAGCAACGGCGGCCTGCTGGTCGGTGCCGCTGCAACGCAGCGCCCCGATCTGTTCAAGGGCATCGTCTGCTCGGTGCCGCTGCTTGACATGGTGCGCTATCACAAATTCCGCATCGCCCGCTACTGGATTCCGGAGTACGGCGACCCCGACAAGGCGGCTGATTTCGCGTGGTTGCTGCGCTACTCGCCGTATCACAACGTCCGCGTCGGGGTGAACATGCCGACCATGCTGGTGATCGCCGGCGAGAACGACACCCGCGTTGACCCGCTGCACGCGAAGAAATTCGTCGCGCTGGCGCAAAACACACCCGGCCAGATCAACCCGGTCATGCTCAAGATGGACTACGACTCCGGCCACGGCACCGGAAAGTCCACAGCGCAACAGGTGGAAGATCGCGAAACCTGGCTTCGCTTTATCCTTGCCATGACCAAGTAAACACGAACTGGCCCGACTCATGCGATACACATCCTCCCAACCCATGCGCGGACTTGCTGCGGCCATCGCCACGGCGGCGGCCACGCTCCTGCTCAGCGCCGGCTCTTCGGCGCAGCAGACGCCTGCAGGTGCAGCGCTGACGCCACCGGCGGGGGCGTCACCCACCGTACCTGCTGCCCCGGCGAAAGGCTCCGCCGCCACGCTCGGCTGGCTCACGGGTTGCTGGCGGGCGAACGTCATGCGCGATGGCTCGACGATCAACGAAGTCTGGCTAGCACCGCAGGCCGGCACGCTGATGGGCATCGGGCAAACCTTCGTCGGTACACGGACACTCGGCTGGGAGGCGATGCGCATCTATGACGCGGGCGAATCCATGAAGCTTTGGCTGCGGCCCGGTGCGCGCCCGGAATTGACGCTTGATCTGGTCGAATCGACGGCGACGGTGGCAGGCTTTTCGCTGACCGAGGCCGGCTCAACGACGCAATTGCGTTACGAGCGCACCGGCGACACCACGCTGATGGCGACATTTCGCCTGATCAAGGGCGAAGATCGCCGTGGCGCGGACTTCTCGTTCAACCGCGTTGAGTGCGC